>CALCTA010000033.1 GCA_937893945.1 uncultured Clostridia bacterium
TGATATCTTTGCTAATGGTAAGGGTAAGCAGAATGGTAAGGATGCTGGTAAGTTCTATACAGGTTATAATGCTGAAGGAAAACCTACCGACTTCCCAGGAGATATCAAGAGTGGTTCAGGTATTGACTACCACATGCTAGCATGTCGTTTCCAGGTGGCATTCTAATGCAGCCTTTTGAATTAAATAAACCAATTAATAACTTTTTAATTTTAAACATTATGAAAAAGATTTTTGTATTTGCAGCTGTAGCTGCTTTTGCACTTAGTGCATGTGAGAAGAATGGTGGTCCTCAGGTTGATGGTAGCGGTGATAGCGGAAACGCAACTGTTGAAGGTCTTGTAATGAATGAGCTTGATGCTCTTGCGAATATAGATTTCGAGACCCGCTCGAGGGAAATCAGTTCTTCAGCGAATGGATGGGCGCGGGAACTCTACCGCCACGCGCGATAAAATCAGCGCAGGAATAGTCGCTGAGCTTCATTATGGGAGCATATCCGAGAAGACCGCCAAACTCAACGCTCTCTCCAACTCCCTTTCCGTAAGCAGGTATTATTCTTACCGCCGTGGTCTTGGTGTTTGCCACACCGATGGATATCTCATCCGCAATGATACCGCAGATAGTAGATGCGGGGGTATCGCCGGGTACTGCTATCATATCAAGACCTACCGAGCATACCGCCGTCATCGCCTCAAGCTTCTCAATAGAGAGAGCGCCGACCTTTACGGCGTCTATCATTCCCGCATCCTCGGAGACGGGTATGAACGCGCCCGAAAGTCCGCCAACGTGCGAGGAAGCCATTACTCCGCCCTTCTTTACGGCGTCATTTAGCATCGCGAGTGCCGCGGTAGTACCGTGAGTACCGCATCGCTCGAGTCCCATTCCCTCAAGTATATGAGCGACCGAGTCGCCAACTGCGGGGGTGGGGGCGAGCGAGAGGTCAACTATACCAAAGGGAACGCCAAGTCTTCTTGACGCCTCGGTTGCTACAAGCTGTCCCATTCTCGTTATCTTAAACGCGGTCTTCTTGATAACGTCGGCAAGCTCTGAGAAGTTGCAATCTCCCGCGCGCTTTATTGCCGAGCTTACTACCCCGGGGCCCGAAACGCCTACGTTTATGACCGTCTCAGCCTCGCCTACTCCGTGGAACGCGCCTGCCATAAAGGGATTATCCTCAGGAACGTTCGCAAATACTACGAGCTTCGCGCAAGCCATAGAGTCGTTATCACGAGTAAGATACGCCGCTTTTTTGATGATATCTCCCATCATAGCAACCGCATCCATATTTATTCCCGCCTTTGTGGAGGCAACGTTGACAGACGAGCAAACGCGCTCTGTCGATGCGAGAGCCTCAGGGATAGAAAGGATGAGGTTTCTCGCGTTATCGGTAAAGCCCTTCTGCACGAGCGCGCTGTATCCGCCGATAAAGTTTATACCGAGCGTATGCGCGGCGCGGTCGAGGGTTGCGGCTATTTTAACGTAGTCCTCGGGGCTGTATCTTCCGCCTACGAGCGAGATGGGGGTTACAGATACGCGCTTATTGATTATCGGAATGCCGTATTCCTTTTCAATATCGCATCCGACCGCCACCAGCTTTTCAGCCCTTGTCGTGATCTTGTCGTATATTCTGTCGCAAACGGTGTCGATACCGTCGGCGGCACAGTCGTAGAGAGAGATACCCATGGTTATGGTACGAATGTCCAGGTTCTCCTCTTTTATCATATTTATAGTTTCAAAAATATCCTGTGCGCTAAGTAAATTCAAAGTAAATTCCGCCTTTCTGTTCTCTCGTCAGAGCCGCTTCAGATCCTATGCATAGAATTGAAGATATCCTCGTGCATAGTGCGGATATCAAGGTCAGAGCTCTCACCCACGGTCTTCATCTCGTCAACGAAGGCAGTAAAGGGCATATTCAGCTCGGTTATGTCTATCACCATTATCATCGCGAAGTATTCCTTGAGAACGCTCTGCGAGATCTCAACTATATTCGCGCCTGCTTCAGCGCATTTTGCGCTGACCTTTGAGATTATTCCCTTGCTGTCGTGTCCGACTACGGTAATTATTGCATTCATAGAGTTTACCATCCTTGGATTTAAAAATTTCTACCATTAAAATTATATCACACTAAAGCGCTTTTTGCAACGCTTTATTTTCATTTTTTTAGTATTCCGGAAAACTTTTAGCCGACATGCCCTGTCGCAATAAGCGACAGGCTTTTACAGTAAATCCTCAGGTGCGACATTCTTCCCCATTTTTTGTGATGATAAGTACAATAATTTTAAGTTTTTTTGCAAAATCTTTTAGGTATATTATTGACTTGATTTACATATATTGGTATAATAACCAAGAGGAAACCAAATCTATCCGGAGGAAAACAAAAGCAATGAAAACCAAAGAAAAACAGGGATATAATTATCTTCTCAGCCTCGCCGCCATTCTTCTCATACTAAGTTGCGCATTTTTGTGCGGCATCTTGCCCACGGGCGCGGCACAGAGCGTCTCGGGAAATAATTTTATTGAGGAAAATTACAATATGACAGAAGAATATTCTGCGCTTCTCGGCGAGGAGAGCAATATTTATTCTTCGCTTGACGGGACGGCTCAAAAGGAGATAAGCAAGAGCGTTCTGAATTTGATAAACGCTTATCGCAAGGAGCTTCTCGACCTTCAGAGCCACCCCGACGCCGACAAGAGACTGCTGACAAAGGAGATAAAGCTCGCCTATTCAAAGGGCTGTGCCGTAGGCACTCTCGGATGGATATATTACTACAACTATCCGCGTCTGTTCAACGAGGACTCGCAAGTTGCGATAAACGGCGCCTATGAAAAATACCTCTCTGAAATAGACAGTGCCACCGATGCCGCGGTACTCTCAGCACGTGCCGAGGTCATTGCCACTGAGATGAACCGCGCGGTTTACGCTCAGCTTATCAAGGAGCTTGCAAAGGAGGGAGATTCGCTCGCCTCAGCGTCGGTCATCGCAGGTGGACTTGCGAGATCCGAGAGCATTGACGCATCCGATCTGTTCGCGCTTGAGCTTTCGACGGTGCTTGAGGAGACAGAGCACGCCCTCATGCTACAGCGTGGGCGCGATCAGCTTTCAGCACAGTTAAAAGACATCTTCTCTATTATTCTGCCCGAGGCAGACTATTCATCCGACAAGACTGTCGCGCTTTTTACCTATAAGCTCAAAAACGCCGAAACGCTTCAGGCAATGAACAGCGCGCTTCAATCAACCCTGCAAACTCTTCTCTCTGTACCCGAGAGCGATATATATTCACGCCTCTATAGAAGTCAGCTGAGCGAAAGCATCGCCGCTGCTACTCTTAAAGCCTCAAACGAGGATAGAGCGGCAGACCTGCTGCCCCTATTTTCAAGCTTTCCCGAGCTTTCCGCGAGAGCAGAAGCGAAGGACAAGATCCGCGCTATACTCTTAGCTCCCACCTCGGCTGACAACACTCTTCTTTTAAATATAGAAAAGCAATTCAACGGTGAGGGCGGTCTTGTAGATCTTGCCCCCAAGGAGACCTTGCCGCTCGAGATAACACGCGCAAGCACCGTCAGATCCTGCCATTCCATATATACCGCCACTCTTGCGGAGCTTGAAATAGTTCTTCTCCCCTACGGATATTCAAGCTTTAGCGAGCGTACAGAGCTTTGCTTTGAAAGCTTTACCGAAAAGCTTTATGCACTTGAGGGATACTCAGGCTTTGAGGAGGCATGTAGCAACCTGCTTGCCGATACCGAGCGCACGCTCTCAAATATCCTTTGCGAAGCAAAGGCGGAGCGTTTTCTGCTCGATCACAAGGATATCCTCTCAAAGCCTACGGAGGCTCTTAACGTAAAGGACGAGCTTGCGCTCAGACGTGCGCTGGACGACTACTCTGAGCTTGAGGAGAACGTGCGTCAAGCACTTGTAAGCCAGATAAGCTCTATTGCCGAAAAATATAATAACGTGCTTTCGCAAATAATACGGTCAAAGCTAAAAGACGACGCTCTTTACCTTGATTTATGCGAAAGTATTTGTAAAGAGCTGTACGAGCTTCCAAAAATAAATATTGCGGAATATTACAATAACTGCGATCAAGTGTTGAAAAAGTCCGACTTTCTCGTCTCGCTTATAAATTCCTATCGCGCTCTCTGCTCGAGCGAGCTTTACACTTCATTTAACGCGGGAGAGCGTGAGGAGCTTATAATCATATGTCGCGAATCCGCAGAAAGCATCAGTTCTATCGACGTCAACGACAAGGCGATATTTGAAAGCGAGCTTAGCGATATCCTTGAGGATTCAAGAATAAAAATGAGTCGAGTAAACGAGACCGTGCGCATACGCGTAGCCGCCCGTTCTTCCGAAAATGCGCAGATAAAGGCGCTCGTGGCGGAAGCCAACGCCAAAATAAAGGCATCCTATGACAAGGCAGAGATGATCTCGGTCGCCGACAAAGCGATATTCAAGATCAACCGCCTGCTCAGCGTAGATGCAATAGAGCTTTATGCAGAGGAGAAGAAGTATCTGATAGGCGAGATGGAATTCCTCACCTCAGACGAAAAAAGCGGATTTTCTGCCGCTATCGACTCCTTAAAGCTAAGCTCTGCCGAAAGCGCAAAGGTAGCCGAAAATCTCACTGTCCTCGGATTTATCTGGAATACGTTTAGCGAAAAGCTCGGGGAAATATATCGGGAAAGCGACGAAAAGAACCTCGTGCGCTCAAAGGACGAGCATATATATCTCTTTGATAAGGAGATAGAAAAGCTGACAGACGACATTCGCGCAATGATCCATCTTTCCTCTGCTGCTTGTGAGGAATATTTGAATAAGCTAAGCCAGCTTCAAGTATCCTTCAAGTCAAAGCTCATCACACTGCAAAGCAGCGATCAAGTAGAGACACTCTACAAGGAAAACCTTGAATCACTTAACTCAATTCGCATTTCCGCATCGGGAAAAAATCTTGAAAATTACAAAGCCATTCTTATTGACGAGCTTGATCTTCTCAAAAGCCTAAAAGCCAATTATTCTGCCGAAAATTACAATAAAGTGCTATTAACCATTGAGAGCGCAAGAGAGTCCGTTTCTGCCGCGGGAAGCATTGGTGCCTGCAACGATATCCTTGCGAGCGCCAAGCAACAGATCGCCGCTATAAACGATCTGCTCGACGAAGCAAAGCAAGACGCCACCCTGAAGCTTGAAGCACTCGCCTCAACCTACCGTTCACAGTCAGAGCTATACTCCGCAGCCGCACTCTCGGCAATAGATCAGATACTTTCCGAGGGCAAGCGACGCATAAACGCCTACTCGGAGATCGCCGATATTCCTTTGCTTAAAGCCGAGCTTGAGGAGCGATTGACCTCGCTACGCTCGGTCAAAAAGGATTATCTCACCACCTCTCCCTCAGGGCTTTCCTTTACCGACGTGGGCGCTGAATATCCGCTCCAATACGACTTCAGCTCGGGATATTGGGGACTTCTTCACGCCAAGGACGGCTTATCTCCCGACGCTATTCTTTCTATAGGCTATCTTGATATCTCTGAGGCCGCCGATGTGCAAAAGCTTATACAGCGCGCGGCTAAGGACGGAAATATAAAATATTTCGGCAGTAAGCTTGATGCTTCAACCAAGGATCTCATCAAGAGCGGAGTGATCGCCCTCGGCTTTGATATAAGCCTCGAAAACACCGCCCCCATCAACTTCCCCGTTACCCTGCAGATGCTCCTACCCTCATCCGTAAGAGAGGAAAAAGTTATCGGTGTTGCATTCGTCGGAGAAGATAATAGTGTTGAATTTTACAGCATTGAGCAAAGAGACCTCTTAATATCTCTATCGTTAGAACATTTTTCTCGTTATTATATTGTGGTGGAAAACACAATAGACCTGTTTCCTCTGATCATGCTTCTTACCGCGCTCATAATATTTGAGTTCCTCATTTTCGGACTTCTTATATTCATCAGAGCAAATCGCAAAAGAAAGGAGAATAGCAATATGCTTCCCATGCTTTCAGCGTCCTTTATAAATCCCTTCACTATAGCCGGTGCCGCCCGTATTCGTCCATCAGGTGCTGTCGGTACGACCGTATTGCTGTCTGTCGCCGCGCTCGCGCTCGGCTGCGGTATCGCTCTGCTCTTGCGTGCCGAGCTTCGCGAGTCAGCCGCAAAGAAGACACGGAGCGTGCCAAGGAAGCGCAAAGCACCCGAGCCTGCCGACACCCCTTTGTTAAGCTCGGTAAAAAGATCCTTGCTCAAAGCAAAGGTTTACGAGCTTAATCCTGCCAAGGAGCTTCTAAGGGAGGGGCGAGACGAGCATTACTTCGACGAGGAAACGTCCGAGAAAGAAAAGATACCCTGCACAGTAGGCGCGGCGGGAGAGGATGAAATATCCGAGGTAAGCTACGAACCGGCATACGACGAGGAGAGCGCAAGCTCAAAGCACCGAAAGCATAAATGTGAGATCAACCTTGACGTCATCGCGGGCAGCTTTGAGGCAGGAGAGCTGGTTACACTTGAGGCGCTGAAGAGCCGCAATATCGCCCCAAAGAGAGCGGACCACCTCAAGATACTCGCTCGCGGCGCGATCTCAAAGCCGCTTATCGTTGAGGCACACGATTTCACCCACGCCGCCGAGGAGATGCTCAGAGCGGCGGGGGGAGAAGCTATCCGTATCCGTCGCTGATAAAATAGGAAAGGAACGGTCGCAGATCGACCGTTCCTTTCTCTGATAGAAATTATAGCACTTTAAAGAAAAAACGCCAAATCAGTACAAAGCTCTTGCTTTTTTTGAAAAATTGTGCTACAATATGCTTATCTCTCAAACAAATTACGAAAGGAGGACTTGCCCGTGGCTGACAAAAAGCAGACAAGTAAAGTCGTAGCTCAGAACAAAAAAGCCTATCACGATTACTTCGTTGACGAAAAGTACGAGGCAGGTATCGCTCTTTTCGGCACAGAGGTCAAAAGCATCCGCATGGGAGCTGTGAATCTGAAGGATTCCTACTGCTCTATCAAGAACGGCGAGCTTTTCGTGGTCGGTATGCATATCAGCCCATACGAAAAGGGCAATATCTTCAACCGCGAGCCAAGACGTGAGCGCAAGCTGCTCATGCACAAGCGCGAGATACTGAAGCTTGGCGGTCAGGTCGAGCAAAAGGGTCTTACTCTCGTTCCTCTTTCTCTCTATTTCTCAGGAAAGAACGTAAAGGTCGAGCTTGGTCTCTGCCGAGGCAAGAAGCTTTACGATAAACGCGACTCGCTTGCGGAAAAGCAGGCAAATCGCGAGATGGACAGAAGAATGAAGGACAGCGCTCGCTACGACGACTGATAGCAGAACAACCGCGACTGAGAAAGCGGCGCATAATTTTTGATGAACGGCAACAGAATAAGCCGGGGCTACGGCACGTTCTTTGCTTGACATAGATATAGAAGTGAAAACCTCTTCACTTTTCACTTTTACTTCTTACTTCAATATGGGCCCGTAAAGGTTTCGACGGGGATTTTGAGGTATGATAAGCGGGTAGAGCCGGGCAATCTCTATAAAGGCCTAAATTAAAAATAAACGCTAACAATAATAAAGTAGCAATGGCTGCCTAAGGGCAGTGCCGCGGCCATAAGCGCCGCCCGTTCCTCCGAGGAGTATCGCGGCCTCGGACTGAGCGTCAAGTAAGCGGTGAACGTGCGTCGGCCTTTCGCCATTGAGCCGACCACGCAAAAAATGGCTACCCGAGTCCGAAGTCTGTCTGTTGACGGCGGACAAGGGGAATTCTAAATAACAGACTGCACCCGGAGAAGGTCATATCAAGAGGTTTTCGGACAGGGGTTCGACTCCCCTCGGGTCCACCAAACGTGTATTGGACGAACACCTACTTCTTTAGCGGCGGATTTGCCGTCAAG
>CALCTA010000034.1 GCA_937893945.1 uncultured Clostridia bacterium
TCAGCCAGCTCCGCTTCGCTCCGTGTCTGCCACCTTCCCCGCTGGGGAAGGCTAAAGGTAACATTGTGTCGAACAATAGGACACCAAAGATTTCGTCTCCTACAATCAATAAAGGCAACACCAAATAATAAGGTGAGAACCAAACAAGCGCCTCCCTTGTGTAAAGGGAGGTGTCATTTTCGCAAGAAAATGACGGAAGGATTGTCATACACGGGAGGGTAATATCCTCCCCTACAAACGAATTTTAGGACAACGTTCAAATTCGTAGGGCGACCGTAAGTTTTCTTCTAAAACATTGCGAATTGCCCCTACTTAATTGTTTTGTGCTAAATTTTCTAAAACAGTTATTGCAAAACCGATGAAAAAATAGTATAATATAATTAATACGATATGGAGGTGCTTTATGCCATACACTACCGTGCTTTTTGATGCCGACGGAACGCTTCTTGACTTCTCTCGAAGCGAGGACGAGGCGGTGCGCGCGACTATGCTTTTTGCAGGGATCACTCCCGACGACGAGAAGGTCGCGACCTACAGCAGAATAAACGACGGGCTCTGGAAGATGCTTGAGCGTGGGGAGATAGAAAAGAGCGTTCTGCTCTATCGCCGCTTTGAGCTTTTTTGCGAGCATTACGGCTATGGCGGCGTTGACGCGCGTGCTATGGCGCGTGAATATATGGAGCAGCTCTCACAGCGCGGATATATGCTCGACGGCGCGAGCGCGCTCCTCGACTCTCTCTACGGCAAGGTGAGAATGTACATCGTTACCAACGGCGTGGATTTCATTCAGCGCCGCCGCTACGCTCATTCGGGGCTTGACAAATATTTTGATGGGCTCTTTATCTCGGGCGAGCTTGGATTTGAGAAGCCTGACAGACGCTATTTTGAGGCGGTCGAGGCGGCTATCCCCGATTTTGACGCGTCATCGACGATAGTTATAGGCGATTCACTCACCTCTGACATCAAGGGCGCAAACAACTATTCTCTTGACTCCTGCTGGTACAACCCCAAGGGCAAGCCTTGCACAGACGTTGCGATCCCCACCTACACCGTTTCTGACTTCGACGGTGTTTATCGCATTATTATGGGCAGCGAGGAGAGATAATGAGTCAGACTACAGAAAAAATTATTGAAGCTCTCGCAAAGGCGGGAATAGAATATGCGACCGCTCTGTCGGTAGCGTCGCGCTCGTCCTTCAAAATTGGCGGAAGTGTGGCTCTCGCAGTCTTTCCTAAGAGCGAGCGCGAGCTTGTCGATGCGCTTTCTGTCATAGACCGAGAGCAGTACAGGTGCGAGGTGATAGGAAATGCCTCAAATCTGCTCTTTGCCTTTGATTACTTTGACGGTGCGCTGATATTCACCTCGGGACTTGGTGGGGTATCTGTTGAGGGTAACAAAATATCCTGCGGTGCGGGTGTGTCGCTGACGCATCTTTCGTCTGTTGCCGCTGAGCACTCGCTCACGGGGCTTGAGTTTGCCTACGGCATACCCGCGCTCGTTGGTGGTGCGGTATATATGAACGCAGGCGCTTACGGCGGCGCGGTCTCGGACGTCATTGAGTACAGCATCGCGTACGACAGAAGCAATGGAAATATATTTCGTCTCTATGACTGCGATTTTTCCTACCGACACAGCAAATATATGCGCAAAAGCGATCTCGTCTGTCTTGGCGCGGTCTTTGCGCTTCCCCTTGGCGACGGTGTAGAGATAAAAGAAAAAATGGCGCGGAATATGAGCGCGCGCAAGGCAAATCAGCCGCTTGAATACCCAAGCGCAGGCAGTTATTTCAAACGCCCCGAGGGGCATTTTGCGGGTAAGCTTATCGAGGATTGCGGTCTTAAGGGCTTCTCTGTGGGTGGCGCTCAGGTGTCCGAGAAGCACGCGGGATTTATCATCAACCGCGGCGGTGCTACCTATTCTGATGTCCTAACTCTTGAAGAAAAAATTAAGGAGAAGGTTTTATCTCGATTTGGCGTTGAGCTTGAACGCGAGGTCAGAGTTATAACGAATTAGTATGTCCTTTACACACGAAGTGATTGACGAGCTTATCGCGGCGGGAACTGCCAAGACCTGCTGTAGAAAGGCTCTGCTCTACGGTCTTTTCTTTACGGCAAGACCTGATGAGAGTGTAAAAAACCGAATATTTCTTGAGCTGAGGACTAAAAGAGCGGCTGACCTTGCCGCCGAGATACTCGCAAGGCAGTTTTCTGCCGTTGCCGAGATATCCGGGTACGTTCGCGCGGGCAGAGAGTACTTCTCACTTACGGTCTCCTCAAAGGCGCTCTATTCTTACGTGCGCGCGCTTACTGACGGAGAGGATACGAAACTTTTCCACGAGCTTGTGGGGTACAGATGTGATGAGTGCGCAGGCTGTTTTATGCGCGGTGTATTTATCGGCTGCGGCTCTATGAACGATCCGCAAAAGAGCTATCACCTTGAGTTCTCGCTACCTGACGAGGTGAGGGCAGAGAAGCTGCTTTCGGCTCTCGGACGTGTCGTTCCCACGCCAAGAAAGGTGAAGCGCGGCGCCAAGATAGGCGTGTATTACAAGCACAACGAGTCGATATTCCATTTGCTCAATTACATGGGCGGCGGACAGTCTCGCTTCGTGCTTACCAACACATTTATTGAGAGGGATATCAGAAACGCCGAGAACAGAGCCACCAACTGTGTAACCAAGAATATCTCCAAGGCGGTAGAGGCGTCAAAGCGGCAGATAGAGGCTATTGAGCGACTTAACGAGAGCGGAAAGATGCTTTCACTCCCCGAGGAGCTTCGATATACGGCTGGGCTGAGGCTTGAAAACCCCTCGGCAACTCTCTTTGAGCTTGCGTATATGCACGAGCCGCCTATTTCAAAATCAGGACTTAACCGCCGACTTACAAGGCTTCTTGAAGAGGCTGACGAATAACAAAGAGAAAAAAGTGTATTAAAAATGAGGTTCGTTGCTTTTCGCGCACGTTGAATATTTTGAAGATAACGTCCGAAGCTGACTTTAAGCCTCGCCCTTTGGGAGAGGTGGCGGCGTATGCCGCCGGAGAGGGAAAATACGTAAGATCAAGTAAAAAGACC
>CALCTA010000035.1 GCA_937893945.1 uncultured Clostridia bacterium
AAACAAAAAAGAGAAGAGCATCGCTCATCTCAAAACACAAACGGCTACCGCTTTTGCGGTAGCCGTTTTTAATTATAAATAAAAATCACCGCTAAGGAAAGACCTTAGCGGTGATCATTTTTATAAAATTACTTAAGCATAGAAGCGAGAGTGCTTTCGGCAAGAGCGAGAGCCTCGTCTATCTTGGAAGTGTCCTTGCCACCTGCCATAGCGCTGTCGGGACGTCCGCCGCCCTTACCGCCTGTAGCAGCGGCAACTGCTCCAACGAGCTTTCCTGCATGCGCACCTGCGGCTACCGCATCCTTGCCTGCGACAGCAATAAAGTTGAGCTTGTCGGAAGAAGCAACCGCAAGAACGGCAACTGTATCTGCGTGATTAGCCTTGATATCGTCAGCAAGAGCACGTGCTGCGTCAAGCTGCATATCAGAAAGCTTAGCGGCGATAAGCTTAACTGCGCCAACCTGCTTAGCTCCCGCAAGGATGTCTCCAAGCTTGGAGGATGCAAGCTTTGCGTTAAGTGCCTCTATCTCCTTCTTGGCGGAGTGAAGCTCGCCCTGAAGCTGAGACGCGCGCTTTGCGATATCTGTAGGATTGGGAACCTTAAGCTCGGATGCGGCACTGTTGATGAGGGCATCCTTGGAAGCGATAAGAGCAAGAACGCCAAGTCCCGTAACGGCTTCAATACGGCGAACACCCGCCGCAACGCTGCTCTCGGAGATTATCTTGAAGAGTCCTATCTTGCCTGTGTTATCGCAGTGAGTACCGCCGCAAAGCTCGGTAGAGAAGTTGCCCATCTTGACCATACGGACTGTCTTTCCGTACTTCTCGCCAAAGAGCGCCATAGCGCCATGCTTCTTTGCGGTCTCAATATCTGTCTCCATAGTAACGATACCGTTAGCTACGAGGATGTTAGCGTTTACAAGTGTTTCTACAGCAGCTATCTCGTCAGAGGTAAGAGCCGCGAAGTGTGTGAAGTCAAATCTGCATATCTCCTCGTTTACGAACGAGCCTGCCTGCTCAACGTGGTTTCCGAGAACAGAGCGGAGAGCCGCCTGAAGCAAGTGAGCGGCAGAGTGATTGCGGCA
>CALCTA010000036.1 GCA_937893945.1 uncultured Clostridia bacterium
TTGATGTCCCATTCTCTCCAAGGAGCGATGATAGGCATATCGGGAGCGAAAGCCTTGATTGTAAGCTCGAAACGAACCTGGTCGTTACCCTTACCGGTGCAGCCGTGGCAGATTGCGTCAGCACCCTCTGCCTTTGCTATTTCAACTATTCTCTTTGCGATTACAGGGCGTGCAAAGGAAGTACCGAGAAGATACTCCTCATACTTAGCGCCCGCCATAACCGTGGGAATTACGTAATCATCTACGAACTCATCAGTAAGATCCTCAATATATATCTTGGATGCGCCCGTCTTTATTGCCTTTTCCTCAAGTCCCTCAAGCTCGTCGCTCTGACCTACGTTACCGCTTACCGCGATGACCTCACAGTTGTTATAATTCTCCTTGAGCCACGGAATTATAATAGAGGTATCAAGACCTCCGGAATATGCCAATACTACCTTTTTGATTTTGCTCTTATCCATTTTCAAACCTCTCAAAACTATTTTTAACCAAATTTAACGGTTTTGCACTTTTGTGCATATATATTCAATGTTATGTGTATATTATACATCTAAACCTTATTTTTGTCAATAGTTATTTTTACTATAAATATATATTTACATTGCCCATTTTGTAGCACTTCGCCCAAATACAGCGGATTAATTATTTGAAACGCAAAATCTATTTATGAATAATTATTCCAAATATACAATCTTACATAAATTTCTTTTAAAACCCTATGCCGACTTTTAGGGTTGGCGCGTGCACCAACCCTAAAAATCCATATCAACAAACCTTTACGGTCCAGCCAAGCTCGTCATCAAGCTTGCCCCACTGAATGCCCGTAAGAGCCTCGTAAACGTCAGAAGCAACCTTTCCGATCTCGTTATTATTGATTACCATTTTAAGATCGCCTGTATCAAGTATTCCCATAGGAGATACTACCGCCGCAGTACCTGTACCGAATGCCTCATCAAGCTTTCCGTTGTTATAAGCCTCAATAACCTCATCAAGAGAAAGCTTTCTCTCCTCTACATTGTATCCCTTCTTACGAAGTATCTGAATACAGGAATTTCTGGTAACGCCGGGAAGAATATTACCTTCGTCAAGTGCAGGAGTTACAACGACGCCGTCAATAACAAAGAATACGTTCATCGCGCCGACCTCATCGATATACTTATGTTCAACTCCATCAAGCCAGAGGACCTGAGAATAACCCATTCTTTCAGCCTTCTGCTGACCGATCAGCGAGCAAGCGTAGTTTCCGCCTACCTTTGCAAATCCCGTGCCGCCCTTTACAGCCCTTACGTATTCACGCTCAACGAATATTTTTACAGGCTTGATTCCCTCGGCATAGTAAGAGCCAACAGGGCAAACGATTATCATAAACTTATAGCTCTTTGAGGGGTGAACGCCAAGCTGAACGTCAGTTGCTATAATAAACGGACGAATGTAGAGCGAGGTGCCATCAAGCGCGGGAACCCAGTCTTTCTCAGTCGCAACGAGTGCCTTGATAGCGTCAAGCACGTCCTCGGGATCGAGTCTCGGGATGCAGAGACGGTCGTTGGTCTGATTCATTCGCTCGATATTCTTATCGGGTCTGAAAAGCTGTATAGTTCCATCGGGAGTTCTGTACGCCTTAAGGCCCTCAAACATCTCCTGCGCATAATGGAACACCATACAAGCGGGATCAAGAGAGAGGTTCTGATAAGGTACTATGCGAGCATCGTGCCAGCCCATTCCCTCGTCGTAATCCATAATAAACATGTGATCGGTGAAGTACTTTCCAAAGCCGAGATTGTTCCAATCAGGCTTTGCCTTCAGTTCTTTTGCCAACTCATACTTTATATTAAGCATTTTATCATTCCTTTCACGTATTCGTAAGTCTTTAAGCAATGTAAGACGCGATAACGTCGCCCATCTCGGAGCATCCGACCTTTTTCGTGCCTTCCTTGTATATATCAGGCGTGCGGTATCCGTTATCAAGCGCCTTGTTTACGGCGTTCTCAATATCGTTAGCCTCATCTGCCATATCAAAGGAGTAACGAAGCATCATAGCGGCAGACATTATCGTACCGATAGGATTAGCCACGTCAAGTCCCGCTATGTCGGGAGCAGAACCGTGAATAGGCTCGTACATGCCGAGAGTTCCCTCAGAAAGACTTGCAGAAGGCATCATTCCTATAGAACCCGTAAGCATACTTGCCTCGTCCGAAAGAATATCTCCAAACATATTCTCGGTTACGATAACGTCAAACTGCGCAGGGTTCTTTATAAGCTGCATTGCGGTATTATCAACAAGAATATCACTGTATTCAACGTCGGGATACTCAGAGGCGAGTCTGTGCATAGTAGCTCTCCAAAGTCTTGAGGAGTCAAGAACGTTAGCCTTATCTACAGATGCAAGCCTACCGTCTCTCTTTCTCGCACTCTCAAAAGCAACTCTGCCTATGCGCTCTATTTCGTGCTCGCTGTAGGTCATCTCATCTGTTGCGACCTTTTCACCGTCAACAGTCTCAGTCCTTCTCTTGCCGAAATATATACCGCCCGTGAGTTCACGAACGATCATAAGATCGATCCCGTTACCCACGATGCTCTCCTTGAGAGGAGATGAATCTGCAAGCTGCAAAAAGAGTTTGGTTGGACGAAGATTTGCAAAAAGTCCAAGCTCACTTCTGACAGCCAGAAGAGCCTTTTCAGGGCGGATAGAGGGATCAACGTTGTCCCACTTAGGTCCACCTACGGCACCAAGAAGAACGCTGTCCGCCGACTTACATATCTCCATTCCCTCTTTTGTTATCGGCACGCCGTGCTTATCAATACTGCACCCACCGATATCCACCTCGGTATAGCTGAAGCTATGCGAATATTTCTTGCATACGGCATCAAGCACCTTTATAGCCTGATCAACTATCTCAGGTCCAATACCGTCTCCCTTTAAAACTGTTATATTCTTGTTCATACGCTCACTGCTTTCTGATAGAATTCATCAGTCCGTCAGCCTTTATGATCTCCTTGACGAAATCGGGAAAAGGCTCTGCCTGATAACTTTCGTTCTTTGTAATATTGGTGATAATACCCGTATCGAAATCCACCGATACGCTATCTCCGTTCTCTATTTTTTCGCTTGCCTCGGGACACTCTAAGATAGCAAGACCGATATTGATAGAATTTCTGAAGAAGATTCTCGCAAAGGTCTTTGCTATAACGCAGGAAATGCCCGAATTCTTTATTGCTATGGGCGCATGCTCACGCGAGGAGCCGCAACCAAAGTTAGCACCCCCGACCATAATATCACCCTCATTCACCTTATGGATGAAGTCCTTATCTATATCCTCCATACAGTGAGAAGCAAGCTCTTTATGATCTGCTGTGTTCAAATATCTTGCGGGAATAATTACGTCAGTATCAACGTTATCTCCGTATTTATGTACTTTTCCCTGTGCGTTCATTCCGATATTCCTTTCTCAGATTTCAAAATCAAGACAGCTTCTGCTTGCGACAAAAGGTTTTACATCGCGATCTGCAACAGCAACGTGCTCGGGATTGATCGCATACGCTTTAAGCGCTGCCTCGCTTACAAAGGTAGAATCAAGCATCAGATCTCCCTTAGAGCTCGGCAGATGCTCGGTCTGCACCTTTATATCAACTATGCCCTCGATCTTATCCTTGAGTCCCTCAACGTTAAGCTTTATATTTTTCGCTATCTCCGCCTTTTGCGAGGCATCATAGCAATCCTTAAGTGTCCAGATGATTATATGCTTTACCATATTGCCACCTCAGTCAAATATATCTGCGCCGATATAGCCCTTGATAGCACTCGCCGCTGCAACCGCAGGGCTTGCGAGATATACCTCGGAGGTTACGTGTCCCATTCTTCCTACGAAGTTACGGTTAGTGGTAGAAACCGCTCTTTCGTTTTCCGCAAGGATACCCATATGTCCGCCAAGGCAAGGACCGCAGGTGGGCGTACTGAACGCGCAGCCGGCCTTAATAAATATTTCAGCAAGACCTTCCTTGATACAGTCAAGATATACCTGCTGTGTGCCGGGGATAACTATGCATCTTACGTTATCTGCTATATGCTTATCCTTGAGTATCGCCGCTGCTGCGCGCATATCGGTAATTCTGCCGTTAGTGCAAGAGCCTATAACCGCCTGATCTATAACTACCTTATCGGTGATCTCGTCTATTGTTTTGGTGTTCTCGGGAAGATGTGGGAAGGATACGGTAGGCTTCACCTTGGAGAGATCTATCGTGATAACCTCGTCATACTCTGCATCCTTGTCGGGTGCATATACCTTAAACTCGCGGCTTACACGCTCATTCACGTATGCAAGAGTAACCTCATCCACCTCAAAAATACCGTTCTTAGCGCCTGCCTCGATAGCCATATTAGCCATACAGAGTCTGTCGTCAATGCTGAGGTTCTTAAGTCCCTCGCCGCCGAACTCCATCGAGCGATAAAGCGCTCCGTCAACTCCGATCATACCTATTATGTGCAAGATAACGTCCTTGCCCGATACAAGAGGAGCAAGCTCTCCTACAAGCTCAAAGCGGATAGCCGAGGGAACCTTAAACCAAGCCTTTCCCGTTGCCATTCCTGCCGCCATATCGGTGCTTCCGACACCCGTCGAAAACGCTCCGAGAGCGCCGTAGGTGCAAGTATGGGAATCTGCACCTATAATAAGCTCTCCGGGGGCTGTAAGACCTTTTTCGGGCAGCAGAGCGTGCTCAATGCCCATATCTCCGACGTCGTAATAATTACTTATATCAAATCTTCTCGCAAATCCCCTACACTGCTTGCACTGCTGTGCCGCCTTGATATCCTTGTTTGGAGCAAAGTGGTCCATTACAAGAGCTATCTTATCTTTATCAAAAACGCCCTCAAAGCCGTTCTTCTCAAATTCGTTGATAGCAACGGGAGAGGTAATATCGTTTCCGAGAACGAGATCAAGATTTGCCATTATAAGCTGTCCCGGCTTTACAGAATCAAGGCCTGCATGCGCGGCGAGGATCTTTTGCGTCATCGTCATTCCCATTTTGTTTTCTCCTTTACTTTCATCGAGGTCTTAAATTATGCCTCAATGCTTCTGTTGATAGCCGAAACAAGAGCGTAAACCGAGGATGCTATGATGTCGTCGTGAACACCAACTCCCCAATATACCTTTCCCGTAGGAGCCATAATGCTGACGTAAGTAACCGCCTTTGAATTAGAATCGGAAGTCAGCGCATGCTCTGTATAGGTGAGGTTAGAATACTCAAACCCGAGGTTTTC
Organism: uncultured Clostridia bacterium; assembly: GCA_937893945.1. Lineage (GTDB taxonomy): Bacteria > Bacillota > Clostridia > Oscillospirales > CAG-272 > HGM12713. Next base: position 5,258 of record CALCTA010000036.1, read on the forward strand.
CTTAAAGGCGTTGCTTATCGCGTCAAGGCGACCGTTACCGTTTGCCGATATATCCTTTTTGACACCGTTAAATTCGACTGTAACGAATGCTTTCATAGAGTCGACGCTTCTGACGAAGTGGTAGTCAATAAGATCAAGCGGAGAATTTATATTGACGTACTCATTAGTAAATACGTCAAGCACCTCTGCGGGAGAAAGCTCCTTATGAGAACGGTCGGAAACGTTCTTGACGGTATATCCAACCGTTTCGCGCATCTTGGACGGCAGAACGTATCCGAAATTATGCTCAAGCAGATAACCGATACCGCCCTTGCCCGACTGAGAATTGATACGAATTACGTCTGTCTCGTACTCTCTGCCAACGTCCTGAGGGTCTATAGGAAGATAAGGCACGGT
>CALCTA010000037.1 GCA_937893945.1 uncultured Clostridia bacterium
GAATGTGTTATGCACGCCGCCAGCGTTCATCCTGAGCCAGGATCAAACTCTCGAAATAATTATATCATATCTCGGTTCCCCGAGTTATAATCTTTTCGAGCTATTTTTTCTTAGCTTCTCTTACTTTGTTGAGTATATAAACTCATGAGTTTCTAAAAACTCATTCTTTGACGAGATTAGTATTTCGCACTTACAATTGCTTTGTACTTATCTCTTGTTGTTCAATTTTCAATGACCGTTGCCATCGCTTTTTCGCGACAGCCTTGTTATTATACCACACTCTTCCCCTCTTGTCAATACCTTTTTTCAAACTTTTTTCAAATTTTTTCTCGGGTTTTTGACAGGGCTTTTGTGCAGCCTTTTTGCTTGTCCGCTTCCGGACAGCTTTCCTATTTTACCATCTTAACTCATTTTTGTCAAGTGGTTTTTTTAATTTTTTTCGTTTTTGTAAATTATGCCAAGTTGATAGTTATTTGAAACAGAATTTTTGAGCAAAAAGATGGAAACACTACAAAAAACTCTCTAAAGGAGACTGTTATGCTTACTGTTTTACTGCGCACAGTAATTATATACGCGCTTTTACTGATAGCCATGCGACTTATGGGCAAGAGGCAGATAGGAGAGCTGGAGATATCCGATCTGGTTACGACCTTCCTTGTATCCGAGATAGCCTCTCTGCCGATAACCGAGCCTGAGCTTCCGCTATCGCACGCTATTATCCCTACTATAGTCTTGCTCTCGTTTGAGGTCTTTATTTCCTTTCTGATATCCCGTTTTCCTCGTCTTAAAGGCCTTTTCACAGTCCGCCCCTCCACTCTCATCCGCGACGGAGAGCTATGCCAGAAGTCAATGGGCGATGCGCGATTATCCTTTGACGAGCTTTTCAGCGAGCTGAGACAGCAAGGAGTTGACGACATTTCCAAAATAAAATACGCCATACTTGAGCAGAATGGCAATATCACAGTAATACAAAAAGCAAAATACCAGCAGCCGAGCGCCGAGCAGCTTCATCTCAAAACCAAAGAGAGCGGACTTTTTCATATTGTTATCGATCACGGCGCTATAAATCAACATGGGATCTCCCAACTTGGCATAAGCCGAGATCAGCTTACAGACGAGTTAAAAAAGAAGGGCTTAGCTGTGTCCGACGTGTATTTGATGATGATAAACGACGCAGGCGAGCGAAAAATAATTCCGAAGGAGAAAAGCAAGTGAAATCTTTTATTGCCGCGCTGATACTGCTATTGCTTCTTGTCAGCGTAGTTACGGTAAATTCCATATACGTAAGAAATATTTGCGAGAAGGTTTCAGACTACGCCGATCAATTATCCGAGAGTGGCTATGACGAAGATAAAGTCTCACAGCTGCTTGCGCTCTGGAAAAAGCACGAAAGCCTTCTCAGCCTCAGCGTTGAGGAGGATGAGATAAAGCGCATGAACGACATTTTGTCCTCGCTACCGACATTTAAAGAAAAGGCAAGCTCTGACGAATTTGTCAGAGCTTGCGGGCTTATCTCCTCTCTTAGCGACGAGCTTGCGAGCTACGAAAGGATATCACTTGAGAGCATCTTTTAGCGCAACGTAGCTTTCGTGGTACTTTTCCACAAGCTCTGTTGAAAGAATGCCGTAGTAGCTGTTTTGATCCGAGTATTCTGCGACAGTTTCGCTCTTGATACAGAGCGCGCTCTCGGAATATATAAGATTTTCATTACCGCCGTAGGTAGCACTTGCGAGAACATCTATCTTTCCGTCCTCAAGACGCGTACCCGAGAGCAGAAGTATCTCATCACTATGATATATTATATCCTCTCCCGAGTTATCGTCGATACGGATGCTCCAACTCTTTCCGTCCTTTGCCATCGCGCTTATCCATACCGTGCCGTCATGCTGCTCAGCAGTAAGTGAGGAGAAGTCAGCGGTATTGTATAGCACGGGAAGGCACTTGCCGTTTCCAAGATCAAACGTAAGGGTGGCGTGTGTTGTCGGGCAGTTAAGGATTATATCATCAGCCAAAGACTTATCGGTGGGATAAAAGCAAATAATAGCACTGTCGGTCTTACGGATCGCTTCGGCAAGGCCTAAAAGAAAGCTGATATCAGATCCGCCTGAATTATCCGCAAATCCAAAGGCGATATCTATACCGCTCTTGCGGTAGTCAAGCGCTCTGCTGTCCTCAACAGTTACCTGTGCCGTGCCGTTCGATACGGCTTCACAAAGTTCTGAGGTAAAGGTCGCCGCAGAGAGCGATAATCCGCAAAGATCAGGAGCACTCAGCACTATATCCCCGTCCTTACAGTCTATCCTTGCCGCGCTACCGAGAGAATCGTCAAGGACAAGGCTAATGCATCTACCCTCTTGCGAGTCGTATGACTCTATTGAGACAGCCGAAAGCGTATATCCGAGCTTTTCCTGCACGCATCTTTGGAGAAGATCTGCTATTTCGTAGCTCTTTTCAGAGTAAAGAATGGTATATTCGTATATCGGATACCCATTGAGCGTTGGTTTCTCAACCTCATACTCGCCATACACCTCAAAATGAGCGTTTTCGCTCATAATTGCGGCATGGCTCGCGCCAGGAAGGATATCACTTTCAAATCTCTGAAGCGCGGCGATAGTCGCGCTCTCGCTTTTTCCGCCAAGGACGATACATCCGCGATCATATCGGCAGATATAATCGTCATCGCGCAGATCGCCGAGATTTTCGGTAGAGATCAAGCGCGACGTGTAGCCAAGCAGCAGCTCGAACGTACCATCGACCGTCGGCTCGGAATCATATTTCAGAAAGGTCTCTATGCCTGTCTTTTCGGATAAAGTCTCGGCAAGAGCTTTTGCGCGCGAGGAAAGCTCGAAGCTCGCTTTGCTCGGGATCACAACGTAAATAGCACTCGCAAACGCTTCACCGTCATCTTCTGACGCAGAGGTGGAAAGTACAAGCTGCTCAAATTTGTCAAGCGAGGTGTTTTTCTTTCTGCAAGAGCTACAGGTAAAGAGCAATGCGAGAGCTAACGCAAGTACAATAATCAAAAATAAGCGTTTTCTCATTATTTCACCTACAGTCAAAGCGCTCGCCCACAAGCTGTGGAACGTCTCTTCCGTAACCTGCCTCGTTTATCTTCGAGAGCAGATTCTCAGCCTTATCTCGCTTGATCGCAAACCTCACAACGACATCCGCACCGAACTCGGTGTCGTCTATCACTGCCGCAGCGGTTGCAAGAATGTTCGAATATTTCTGATACTCCGAGTATCCGCAGCGAAGCAAGAACTCGGAATAAGGCTCATAGGTAACCACCTTGCCGCCCTCAATGGCTATAGAGGTGGCATGTGAGTACGCGCGTACAAGTCCGCCCGCGCCAAGCAGAATTCCGCCGAAATAGCGCGTAACTACCACGCATATATCTCCGACGCCGCTCTTACGGATAGTCTCAAGCATAGGCACACCGGCAGTTCCCTGCGGCTCGCCGTCGTCCGAGTATCTCGCTACTATGCCACCCTTAAGGAGATAAGCAAAGCAATTGTGCGTAGCGTCCGAGTATTGCTTTTTCATTTGCTTTATGAACGCGAGCGCTTCTTCCTCGGTATCCACGTGCAAGGCGTGTCCGATAAAGAGCGAGCGCTTTTCTTCAAATTCCACGTGCGCTTCTTGGCTTATCGTGGTATATTGCTCGGAAAGCTCTGCCATGGCTGTCTCCTTTCATAAGTATTTAGGTGCTTGTCAGACGCAAAGCACCTCGTAACTATAGGGTATCTTGCCATCGGTAAGATAAGAGCCGAGAAGCTCGTGTGCATTATAGGCTGTAACTGCATAAACTCCGTCGAGCGAGGGGATCTCACCGTATATAGCTCTGTATATCATATGAGCACCTGCTATTCCTGCAAGCTCGGTGCTATGCTGATGCTCGTCATTGATACAGAAGTGTGATCTATCTATGCCGCTTTCTATAAGCGAATCCACCTCTGCCTTCCAGTCAAGCGTATATAGCTCAGGGCACGCCTGCTGTGCTTTCTTTATAACGCTCCTCTGCTCGTTGTGTGCGGGGAATACTACGAGAGTCGTTCCAGACGCATTGCACGCTTCACGAAGTGTCTTGAGATAATCTACCTCGGGATTGCTGTAAAATCCGCAGATAAATACACCTTTGTATGCGCCGTTTCGGATAGAATCCATAATTCCGGCATCCTCAACGTATGTCTGCACAGTTGCGTATCCGCGGGATATGGGAGATACCGAAAGTCCCTTATTATTGACGGATATCATCTCGCGAAGAATAGTTCCTACGCTTGATGAACCTATGAAGCTATTGCCGAGAATGAGTATCTCCTTATCCTGAAGCTCTGCAAGGCTGCCGAGAAGGCTATCCTCGTTACCGTAAAGCTCTGCGGACACGTAGAGCTTGTCTGCCGCGTTGGCGTCTAACTCCTCGTAGTTAGCGACAAGCGTAAGCACTCTCGTTTTATCGCCATCAGCAAAGCTGTACTTAAATCTGTATCTGAACTGAGTGTTCTTTCCCGTTCCCTTGCTCTCTACGGTCTTGGTAACCGAGAGGCTCTCGGAATACTTACGGGAGAACTCGTCTGCCTTATTCCAATCGTCAAGGTCGTCAGCTTCCCCCTTTACCACCTCACCGATGATATTGCCGTCGCGAAGGATATCATAACCGTCCTCACTATCCTCAAAGCTCCACTCGGAAGAGACTGAAAGGCATACGTCAGAATCTGCACCGTCAACACTGAAATGGCGCTCAGTGTAAGATTTTGTGGAATAGCACTCTATCTCCCAATAGCGCACGGGTGTCTCGTCCTTTGAGGTATCCTTCTCGCCCTCGTCTTTTTCGCTTTCCTCACAGTCATCAATCGCATCCTTTTCAATATCCACGGGCTCTCCAAAAAAGTTACAACCGCACAGCATCATAGAAAGAATGAGGCAAATCGCGATAAATACAAATAAAGTCTTTTTCATATCATCCTCCAAGTTGTAAAACAGTGTTTGATTTATTATACACTATTTGGGCAGGATTGTCAACAGGAAGTGTAAGTACGGAGCAAAGAAACATAACACCCCCGAAATCCTTTACATAGACTTCGGGGGATCATAGTCTTGTTTTGTCTTAAACCTCATCAATCAAAAATTTGGTTGTAATAAATATTCTTCGTCGTTTCGTTTATCTTTCTTAATTCAAGTAGTATTTCTGCTAACAGCTCTTTTTCCGGAAGCTGCATCAGTTCTTCCTTTTCTCGCACACGTTTATCTTTAGCGTTTTCAAAAAATTCGTTTATAAGATCCATAAAAGCATCTCCTTAAATCAAAAAAGTGCGCCAACCGAAGCTGACGCACAAAAAACGCGTAGCTCCAACTGTCGCCAAACAAAATCTTTTACCGTACCAATGCACGCAAAAGAAGAGCATACACATTTTTATCAAAAAATAAAAATATGCGTGCCTAATTAGATACGGTTAAAATATTTGATTTTGTTTGGCAATTTTATTATAACACAATTATCTCAGTTTGTAAACAGTTTTTTTAAAAACATGCAAAGTGCGAGAGAAGCAAGTCTCTCCTTTTAGGACAGTCGAGGACGCCTGTCCTTACAAAACTAATTGTTGTCTTAAGTTTTATCGCTAGTGGAGGGGGTGGTCGTCCGAGGGCGCTTCGTGAATCGCCCCTACAACCAAAAGATTAAATTTAGCGCAAACCGGTAGGGGTCGGCGCCCTCGACGGCCCTAAAAACCGGGAGAAACAGGCCCCTCCCATACCGACTAATTTAAAGGTAACAATTAAACCCGTAGGGGCGGATTCCATATCCGCCCATTCCTTTCCGGGAGCATATGGAATGCTCCCCTACGAGCAAAAAACATCATACATACGAAAACCGCCGCCGAGGTTCACCTCGGCGGCGGTTGTGTTTTCTGCTTAATTACAGCCGTATTTCTCTTTAAAATCCACCATATCCTTCTCGGCGGTGGTCCAGACTATGACTGCGCAGTCCTCAAGTCCGAGGCGCGAGTAGGCTTCGTAGCGATGGTTTCCGTCGTTCAAGGTGAATTTTCCGTCCTCGTAATTTACGATAAGCGGCGGAAGATCTGCTCCGCCTCGGAAAGCCTCCATAATGCCCTCTACCTTGCGCTCAAACACCTCGGGATGCACACGGAAGGGCATATTTTCCTCAGGTCCGCAGCAACGGCAAAGGTCGGCAAGAGGTAACAGCACGGGCGCTGTATAATATCGAGGAAAGAGCTTAAGTCCATCGGAAAAGGGCTTGTTATGCCCCTCACCGCAAAGATAGGCGTGTATCCATTCCTCAACTCTGCCCTGCTCTGCATACTCACGAGCAGAGGAAAGCGTAGCGTTATATTCTATGCTCATTCTTCCCAGTCCTCCGATGTGTCAGGTATATCGTCGGTCGCGTATTTCTTCATCATTCCTCTCGCCTTGGCATCGGCAAGAGCGACCGCGGTAATTCCGTCCGCGCCGTACTGCACGTCCTCGACAGTTGCCACTCTGTAGAGCGTGTTGAGCGCGCCTGCCTCGGCGTTGGGGATGAAATAGGTTATACGGCGCTTTCCGTCGGTAACGATAGCCTCAAGCTTAGAGATGAGCAAGTCCATTCCCTGACCTGTCAGCGCGGAGATATAGACGATATTCTCGTCCTCGGCGCTCTTGCCTATCTCGCGAAGCTCGGCAAAGCCGCGATCGCACTTGTTAAAAACGTAGAGAGTAGGCTTGCCGCCTGCGCCAAGCTCAACGAGAAGCTCCTCGGTAACCCTTAGCTGCTCTGCAAATCTCGAATCCGACGCGTCTATGATGATAAGCAGTATATCTGCCATCGCCGCTTCCTCAAGCGTTGAGTGGAACGCGCTTACAAGATGGTGGGGGAGCTTGTTTATAAAGCCAACCGTGTCGGTAAGCAGAATGCTCTCTCCGCAAGGAAGCGTATATTTTCTCGTTGTGGGGTCAAGCGTTGCGAAAAGCTTGTCCTCAGCAAGAATTCCCGCGTCTGTCAAGGCGTTTAACAGAGTTGACTTGCCCGCGTTGGTGTATCCTACGATAGCAACCTGCACGATACCGCTACGCTGACGGGAAACTCTCATCGTCTTGCGGTTCTTCTCCATCTCGTCTATCTGATCCTCAAGCGCGCGGATGCGGCGCTGAAGATGTCGTCTGTCTGTCTCAAGCTGGCTCTCGCCGGGGCCTCTCGTACCGATACCGCCTCCAAGTCGCGAAAGCTCTGTTCCCTTGCCCATAAGACGAGGCGCTGTATATTTAAGCTGTGCAAGCTCTACCTGAAGCTTTCCCTCGCCCGTTACGGCGTGAAGCGCAAAAATGTCAAGAATGAGCATTGAGCGGTCGATAACTCGAACGCCCTCACCCATAATATTTTCAAGATTTCTTATCTGCGAGGGTGAGAGCTCGCAGTCAAATA
>CALCTA010000038.1 GCA_937893945.1 uncultured Clostridia bacterium
TTGAGCGTATCACCCTATCACACCAACATCTCGCCGCTCCGCTCAGGATGACCTGTTTAAATAGGGTGCGGTTATTATTTTAAATATTAGGGTCGTCAATTTGCGGAGCAAATATAGCCGCACGACCCCTACCGGATTTTATTATTATCCTTAATATTCGTCCGTAGGGGAGGGGTCTCCCCTCCCGCCGTGTTTGGTGCAAAACATAAGGGAGGCGCAACGCCTCCCTTTTGGATATTCTTTTTGTTATGTCTCCCCTGCCTGCTTATTTCAACAGCTCTTCGGTGATGCGAAGCACCTCGGGGGCGATGCGCTCACGCTCCTTTTTGGTGATAGCCTTGTATATCGGATATGCGAGCGCAACACCCACGATACCGACCACGCCAACGGCTATGCCTATCCAAAGCGCAAGCATTTCGGGCAAAAACGCGCCGATATCGGTCATTATAAGGCTCATTCCCGCGCCCATAACTATACTGCTGACTACACCGACGATTATAGATGCCACAGTTCCCTTTTTCGTAACGCTCGCGTCAAGTCTGCGAAGTCGTTCAAGGTTGCTCTCATTCGTGCCGCTCTCGTTCTCGGCATATTTTTTTCTTATTCTTTTTATCTCCTCCTGCTCTCTTGCAGAGTAGCTGTAGGAAAATCCGTTTTCGTTTTTATTATCGTTCATCTTTGTTTTCTCTCATTTCTTTTAGCTGCTTCGTAGCGCGGACTATCATATAGACCGCCATCATAACGATAAAAGCCGATATAGCCGCGCCCGTCAGTCCGAGCATCAGTCTTACGTTTATCTCACCCTCACTAAAGGTAGTGAGCATAGTCGATTCAAGCGTGAGCATAGATACGCAGGCGGCGGCAAGGCTTATTGTCTTTGAAGCCGAATAGACGGGACTCTGGTATTTGCGGTATCTCACAAGTCCCACGATAGCAAAGCTGAATGCCGTAAAGGTGTAAGCCGCCATCGCGATGGTGGTTATCTCGTGGTGGTGGAAGGTCCTGTTCCAATACACCATAAAGAATATCATAAGTGCCAGCGCCAAGTTCATCAAAAGGAATACCACTCCGCACGCGCGGTATTTTTTAAGCTCCTTTTCCCTCTCCTCGCCCGGACGGTGAGACCGCACGTGTCTTGCAAGGAAGAATCGCATTACCGCGAGCGAGACGTAATATCCCGCAAGCGAGCAGAACCAGAATGAGTGGTGATAAAATCCGAGGCAGAGTTGGAATATCGCATACGCAAAATTCCACAGAAAGCTGCCGTAAAGCGAAAGGTTCACCCTCAGATGCGTGTCCTCACTCAAGCGTCTGGCGTATTTGTTATCTCTCTTGAAGCTCTTGAAAAAGGCTATCATACGAGGTATTCTGAAGCATACCACCGTCAGCGTATATGCCGCGAGAACGTAGGAAAGGTATGAAATTATCGCCTCTGTGCCAAGGAACACCATCGAGCATATAAGCATTGCCGTCGCAAGCGGCACGAGAATTATGACTATCGCTATGTGCGGAAATAAAAGTGCCTTACCGAGCTTCTTCCAGTCCATTTTTGCTCCTCTTAGTCTTTACTGTAAATACCGTTCCCTTGCCTACCTCGCTCTCGACCGAGATGTCGCTCTCGGTGATGTCGATAACGCGCTTAACGAGCGCAAGACCAAGTCCGTTTCCCTGTGTAGCGCGAGAGCTGTCGCCTTGATAGAATTTATCAAACATACGCTCTCCGACCTCTCTTGATACGCCGCATCCGGTATCTCTTACGGTTACTACCGCGTATTCTCCCTCGACCTTAAGCGAGAGCGAGACGCTTCCGCCCCTCTCGGTAAACTTGATAGCGTTTGAGAAGAGATTGTTCCACACAAGGCTCATCATCTCAGCATCCGAGCGGATAAGCACGTCGCTCTCGATATCTGTCTCTATATTCAGCCCCTTCTTCTCCCAAGCGTCCTCAAAGCCGAGCAGACATTCGCAAAGCTGCTCCGAGAGGTCGTATTCCTCAAAGCTGGGGGCTATCTGCTGATTTTCAAGCTTGTTGAGGCGAAGGATGTTGGTTATCAGCGCGGCAAGCCGCCTTGAAGCATCCGAGATGCCTCTCGCATACTCTATCCTCTTCTCTTCCTCAAGGTCGGGAGAGGCAAGGAGAGATGCGTAATTCTGCATTACCGCGAGCGGAGTTTTCAGCTCGTGCGAGACGTTGGCGACAAAATCAGTCCTCAAGGTCTCGGTGTGAGACAGCTCCTCTGCCATCTTGTTAAAGCACTCGGCGATCTCCTCAAAGCCGTCGTCAAGAGCGCTCATCTTTTTAGTGTCTATTCTCACCGTAAAATCGCCGCCCATCATTCTTCTGCCTGCGTTCAATATGATCTTTACCGGGCGCTCTACCGTCAGCTTTCTGCGAATAAGGTCGCAAAGCGTTAAGAGGAGCGTCAGCAGAATTACGTTGAGTAGAGTTATCTTTGCTGCGTCGGCTATATTTTCACTCGTAAGCTCAAGCCCCATAGTTTTCGACATAACTTCCACGAAAAGCATCGTACAGCAGCTTACTATAAATCCGACGAGAAGAAAGAATATCAAAAAGTGATTGACTTCCTTAAGTATCCTTCTTATCCTCTTGTCCCTGCTCATTTTATCACCGCCTTGTATCCGAGACCGTGGACGGTAACTATAGTAAATGAGTCGCACTCGCTAAGCTTTGCGCGCAGCTTGGTCATATAAACGTCAACCGTGCGCGTGCTTGCCTGAGTGTCGGCATCCCAGAACTCGTCCATAAGCTGAGTTCTCGTAAAGGTCCTCTTAGGGTACGAAAGCAGCTTGTAGAGCAGATTGAACTCGCGAAGCGTAAGTGCGATCTCCTCGCCTTGCCAATATGCCGTATGCTCGTCGATATCCATAGAAAAATCCCCTACGGTAAGGCGGCGCGAGGATGCTATCTTCGAGCGGCGCAGTAGCGCGCCGATGCGAAGAAACAGCTCGTCAAGGTCGATGGGCTTTACCATATAATCGTCTATACCGACGCGGTAGCCTCTCTGCTTGGACGCGAAATCATCGAGTGCCGTCATAAAGAGAATTGGAATATCCTCGTTGAGAGAGCGCACCGTCTTTGCAAATTCAAAGCCGTCTATTTCGGGCATCATAACGTCGGACACGATGAGATCGAACACGTTGCTGTACATTGCGTCGTAGGCATCCTCTGCGCAAAGACAGCCCGTCGCCTCGTATCCGCTTCTATTAAGAAAGGAGCAAACGCTTCTGTTGAGTTCCTCGTTGTCCTCTACTACCAAAATTTTAAACATAGTTGCACCCCGTTTTAGCTTAGTTAAGACTATTTTAGCATACAAATGTTAAAATTTTGTTTGCGTTTGCCCCTTTTTCAAAAAAATATATGATTTTTACGCCTTTTCCTCTTCGGAAAGTATCTTGTTGCTAAGCTCAAGCACCCGCTCTGCATACTTCTTCTTGCGAGAGGAAAGAATGCCCTTGTATATGGGGTAATTGACTATAGCGAGTGCCATTCCGACAACACCTATCACGATGCCGGGGATCATCATATCGCCAAGACCGAGCGTTGCCGCTATGTCTGTCATAACAAGGCTCATTCCCGCGCCCATAACGAGAGCGCTGATGCTTCCGAAAATATATGCGAACACCTCTGCGGGACGCTTTACCTTTTTGTCAAGCTTGCGAAGCTCGTCGAGCGAGCCCTCCTGCTTCTCTACGTACTTTGTGCGGATCTTCTCTACCATAAAGCTCTTATCGTTTCTGTTCATGTCTTTTCTCCTTTTTTATGTTTATCTTATTTTGCTTCTTCGTCGTTGTTGCTCTTGCCCGAGAGTCTCTTCTTTGCGTCCTCTACAGATTCGCCTTCCTTTGCGAACATAGTCTCAACGCACTTGTCCTCGACCTTCTTGTAGCCCTCGACTACACCGCTTTCTATTTTCTTGTAGCCCTCAACTACCTGCTGTGCGATCTTCTCGCCTGTCTCTACTATCTTTGCCATTTGTTCCGTCTCCTTTCATCATTGTGGCATCATTATACCCCCGATTTGTTTTTGAAATTATTAAAAAATATTGCTGAAATGTTATTTTGAAAAGTTTTTTAAAAAATTTTTCGCATTTTTTCAAAAAGGTATGTTAAATTATTGACCATCTTCTTTGCGTATGATATAATATGTGCGAAAGGAAGCAACAAGAGCTATTATCGCCCTTTATTTTCCTTTTCGGTGTATCAAACACCGCCGCTCCGAGCAAAATAAAAATGCGCTCGTGAGCCTATGACCTCTTATGAAAGGAATTACTTTTATGGATAATAAAAATATTAAGATAGCTTTTTTTGATACCAAGCCTTACGACAGACCGTCGTTTGAGAAATACGGCAAGCTACAGAACGTCAGCTTCAAGTTCTTTGAAGCAAAGCTCAATGAGGATACCGCCGAGCTTGCGCACGGATTTGACGGCGTCTGCGCATTCGTAAACGATACGGTAGATGCCGCGGTCATCGACAAGCTTGAGTCTCTCGGTGTCAGCGTGCTTGCGCTTCGCTGCGCGGGCTTTAACAACGTGGATATGAAGCACGCATACGGCAAGCTCCACGTGCTGAGAGTTCCCGCCTACTCGCCTTACGCGGTTGCCGAGCACACTATGGCTCTGCTCTTAACCTCAATAAGAAGGATACACAAGGCGTATCTCCGCTCGCGCGATTTCAACTTCAGCCTTTCGGGGCTCGTTGGCTTCGATCTTCACGGGAAGACAGTCGGAGTTATCGGCACGGGACGTATTGGCAGAGCGTTTATCGACATCTGCCTCGGCTTTGGAATGAAGGTGCTTGCATACGATAAATACCCCAACGCCGAGCTTCAGAGCAACGGCAGAGTGCGCTACGTCGAGCTTGACACGCTCTTTGCCGAGAGCGACGTCATCTCGCTCCACTGCCCTCTGACTGACGAGACCTACCACGTCATTGACGAGAAAGCGATCGAGCGCTTCAAGAAGGGCGTTGTGCTTCTCAACACCTCGCGCGGCGCTCTGGTAGATGCCGAAGCGCTTCTTGCGGGAATTAAATCAAGAAAGATAGGAGCTGCCTGCCTTGACGTTTACGAGGAGGAGGCTGACCTCTTCTTTGAGGACAACTCGGGACACATTCTTGAGGACGACACACTCGCGCGCCTTATCTCGATGCCCAACGTGATAGTTACCTCTCATCAGGCGTTTCTGACCGAGGAGGCGCTTGAAAACATCGCCGAGACGACAGTGGGCAACCTCAGACAGATTTTCGACACCTCGTCCTGCCCTAACGAGCTTTGCTACAGAGGCGGCGTTGCAGAGGACTGCAAGAGCGGAAAATGCTTCTGAAAAATTTTTTACTTGGCAGAAAAATTCGGTTGAAAACGCATAAAAGATGTGTTATAATGTATTTGTTAGAAAATAAATATCAAGGAGAACAGAAATGAATATAACCAAGGATATAGTTTATATCGGCGTAAACGACAGAAAAGTAGACCTCTTTGAAGGTCAGTATATCGTTCCCAACGGAATGGCTTATAACTCCTACGTTATCCTCGATGAAAAAGTCGCGGTAATGGATACCGTAGACGCAAACTTCACTCACGAGTGGCTTGACAATCTCGAGAATGCGCTCGGCGGCAGAAAGCCCGACTACCTCGTGGTTCAGCACATGGAGCCCGACCACTCGGCAAATATCCTGAACTTTACAAAGGCTTACCCCAAGGCTAAGATAGTTTCTTCTGCTAAGGCTTTCGTTATGATAAAGAACTTCTTTGGAACAGATTTTGCCGACAGACAGGTAGTTGTCGGAGAGGGCAGCACTCTTGAGCTCGGTAAGCACACCCTTACCTTCGTTACAGCACCTATGGTGCATTGGCCCGAGGTAATAGTAACCTACGACAGCACCGACAAGGTCCTCTTCTCTGCCGACGGATTTGGCAAGTTCGGCGCTCTTGACGCTGACGAGGACTGGGCTTGCGAGGCAAGACGCTACTATATCGGTATCGTAGGAAAATACGGCGCTCAGGTCCAGGCTCTGCTCAAGAAGGCGGCAGGTCTTGATATCGAGATCATCTGTCCTCTCCACGGCCCCGTGCTCACCGAAAACCTCGGCTACTACTTAAACCTCTACAACACCTGGTCAAGCTATCAGCCTGAGGAGGAGGGTATCGTCATCGCCTACACCTCTGTTTATGGAAACACCAAGAAGGCTGTTCTTCAGCTTGCCGAGAAGCTCAAAGCAAACGGCTGTCCTAAGGTAGTCGTAAACGATCTCGCAAGATGCGATATGGCAGAGGCAGTTGAGGACGCATTCAGATACAGCAAGCTCGTTCTCGCTACCACGACCTACAACGCGGATATCTTCCCCTTTATGAGAGAGTTTATCGACCATCTGACCGAGCGCAACTTCTCTAACCGCACCGTCGGCTTTATCGAGAACGGAAGCTGGGCGCCCCTTGCGGCTAAGATAATGAAGCGCATGCTTGAAAACTCCAAGAACCTCACCTTTACTGAGAATAACGTAAAGATAGTTTCGGCACTGAACGAGACAAGCTCCGAGCAGCTTGACGCTCTCGCAAACGAGCTTTGCCGCGAATACATCGCGCTTCAGTCCGACAACGCGAATAAAAATGACCTCTCTGCCCTCTTCAATATCGGCTACGGACTTTACGTCGTAACCTCTAACGACGGCAAGAAGGACAACGGACTTATAGTAAACACTGTTACTCAGCTTACCAATATGCCCAACAGAATTGCCGTTACGATAAACAAGGAGAACTACTCTCACCACGTTATCAAGATGAGCGGCAAGATGAACGTCAACTGCCTTACCGTAGAAGCTCCCTTCAGCGTCTTTGAGGCATTTGGATTTGTAAGCGGCAGAAACGTTGATAAGTTTGCTGATTGCACACCTCTGCGCTCGGATAACGGACTTGTTGTGCTTCCCAGATATATCAATTCCTTTATGTCGCTCAAGGTCGAGCAGTATATCGACCTCGATACCCACGGAATGTTCATCTGCTCGGTAAGCGAAGCGAGAGTTCTCTCTGATAAGGAGACTATGACCTATTCCTATTACCACGCGAACGTCAAGCCCAAGCCCGAAACAGAGGGCAAGAAAGGCTACGTCTGCAAGATATGTGGCTACGTCTATGAAGGAGATACTCTCCCTGAGGACTTCATCTGCCCCCTCTGCAAGCACGGCGCTCAGGACTTCGAGCCGATAGCGTGAGAGGCGTATTGAAAGTTAGTTTAATACCGAATTTTTTGTCGCTTTCTTAAAAGAAAGCTCCGCAAAGAACTTTAATGAAGGGAAAGCTTGAGTGAAACTCTGCCGCGTGCAAAGTTTTTGCTCAAGCTTTTTTAAAACAGCACCCCTTGTTAAGTTTTTGCTCAAGCTTTTTTCAAAAAGCTTGCGGTTTCCA
>CALCTA010000039.1 GCA_937893945.1 uncultured Clostridia bacterium
ATTATGAGCTTGAAGGAGATGTCAGGCTTGGAGAGAGCTATCTTTTCTACGACCGCACTCACTGCCATCGCCTCTGTTACGTCCTTTTTCAAGAACTTACGTCTCGCCGGAACGTTGGCAAAGAGGTTTTCAACTATGACAGTCGTTCCCTCGCTTGCCGCTCTTTCGGACACGCGTCGGATATTTCCCGCGCTTGCCTCAAGCATTGCTCCGATCTGTGCGCCGCGCGGTCTTGAGATTATTCTCATATCCGAGACTGACGCTATTGCCGCCAGAGCCTCGCCTCTGAAACCGAGGGTAAGTATGCCCTCAAGGTCCTCGGCTTCCTTTATCTTGCTCGTGGCGTGTCTTCTTATCGCGACGGGAAGATCGTCGGGCTCCATACCGCAGCCGTTGTCCGCCACTCTCATATAGGTAACTCCGCCGTTCTGTATCTCTACGGTTATAGAGGTAGCTCCCGAGTCTATAGAATTCTCAAGCAGCTCCTTTATTACCGACGACGGTCTGTCAACTACCTCGCCTGCCGCTATTAAGTTCGCGACCGCGAAGGACAGCACGTTTATTCTGCCCATAGTCTCCCCCCTTCAAATGTTTTTACTGAAGTCTCTTTTTCAGGTCGTAAAGGAAGCTCATAGCCTCATAGGGCGAGAGCGTGTTGATATCAACCGCCTTAAGCTCCTCTATTACCTGCTCCTCTACAAAATCGTCAAAGGTGATAAGAGTATCGTCCTTCTTCTCCTCTACCTTCTCGGATGTGCTTATCGCCTTTGCGGTCTTCTCGACCGAGGCAAGAACCTCCTTAGCGCGCTTGATGACCTCGTTGGGTATGCCCGCGAGCTTCGCTACCTCAATTCCGTAGCTGTCGTCGGTAGAGCCCTTGACTATCTTGCGCAGGAATGTTATATTGTCGCCTCTCTTCTTTGCGGCGACGTTGTAATTGACGATACCGTCAAACTCGTCCTCCATGACTGTCAGCTCGTGATAGTGTGTCGCAAACATAGTCTTTGCGCCTATCTTTCGGCTGTTGGTATATTCCACTATAGCTCTCGCTATACTCATACCGTCAAATGTCGATGTGCCTCTGCCTACCTCATCATAGATGATAAGGCTCTGCCTTGTGGCATTGCGCAGGATATACGCCACCTCGTTCATCTCAAGCATAAAGGTAGATTGTCCGCTCGCAAGGTCATCGGATGCGCCTACTCTTGTAAAGAGCTTGTCTATAACGCCTATGCGCGCGTCCTTTGCGGGAACGAACGAGCCTATCTGCGCCATAACGACTATTATAGCCACCTGTCGCATATATGTTGACTTACCCGCCATATTCGGTCCCGTGATAAGCATCATTCTGTTTCTGTCTGTGTCAAGCTCAGCATCGTTGGGAACAAAGTAGCTGTCCTTGACGAACTGCTCAACTACGGGGTGTCTTCCGTCCTTTATCTCGATGCGGTCGCTCTTATCGACCTCGGGACGAACGTATTTATTCTTTACCGCAACGGTAGATAGACTTACGTAAACGTCAAGCGTTGCCAGAAGTGCCGCTGCCTTCTGAAGTCGCGAGCTTGCGGACGCCACGTAGTCGCGCACCTCGCAGAATATATCGTATTCAAGCGAGTTGACTCTGTCGGCAGCTCCGAGTATGGTCGCTTCCATATCCTTGAGTTCCTTAGTGATATATCTCTCGCCGTTTGCAAGCGTCTGCTTGCGGATGTAATCCTCGGGGACTTGATCCACGAAAGATTTTGACACCTCTATGTAATATCCGAAAACTCGGTTGTAGCCTATCTTCAGTGTCTTTATTCCCGTACGTGTACGCTCCTCCTCGGCAACTCTGCTTATCCAGCTCTTGCCGTCGGTCATTACAGAGCGGAGATAGTCAACATCTGAATTAAAGCCCGACGCTATCATTCCGCCCTCTCTTACCGAAACAGGTGGATTTTCGCAGATAGCGCTGTTTATCTTAGTATAAACATCATCAAGAGTTTCAAGCTCGTTCGTAAGTGCCACGAGCTCGTCCGAGCGACAAGCTCCAAGCAAGCCCTTAAGCTCGGGAAGAACTCCTACCGTGTTAGCTACCGCGCGAAGATCTCTCGCGTTGGCAGTTCCATATACAACTCTCGTAACGAGACGCTCAAGGTCGAGGACGCTTGAAAGAAGCTCGCGAAGCTCCTCACGGAGAATATACGCGCCGCTCAGCTCCTCAACTGCGTTCTGCCTTCTTCTTATTGCGGCTACGTTCAGAAGAGGATGCTCTACCCATGTGCAGAGCAATCTTGCTCCCGCGGCGGTAACCGTCTTATCAAGAACACCGAGAAGCGAGCCCTTCTTTTCCTTAGAGCGCATGGTAGCGGTAAGCTCAAGGTTTCGCCTCGTATTTATGTCCATCTCAAGATACTGTCCCTCTTGGTAGATGCTCAGATCCTTGATGTAGTATATATCCTTCTTCTGAGTTTCCTCAACGTATGAAAGAAGCGCGCCAAGAGCAGAAACGAGCGGTCTGTTTTCAAGATAGTCATCTCTTATCGCTCCGCCGAACTGCTTTTTTACTCGCTCAAGAGATTCGTCATAATCAAACTGCGACGCGCGGTTGTCGTTGAGCATCGCTCCAAGTCCCGAATGGATAAAGTCGGCAAGGTCGCCAAGCTTATTTTCGGAAAGATTCAGCACTACCTCAGCAGGAGCGTATGTTCCAAGCTCGTTGCGAAGCTTGGTCGCAACGTCGTCGCCGCAGAAGAAGGTAGCAAACACCTTTGCCGTGGAAACGTCGGCAAACGCCACGCCGCATTCAAACTGGCTCATATAGACCGAGCAAAGATAATTGCTCTTGCCCTCAGAGAGCAGATCGCTCTCTATAAGAGTACCGGGAGTTACTACTCTGATGACCTCACGGCGCACGAGTCCCTTTGCGAGCGCGGGATTTTCGGTCTGCTCGCAGATAGCTACCTTATAGCCTCTGGAAACAAGAGTGCCTATGTACCCCTCTGCGCTGTGGAAGGGCACGCCACACATCGGCGCCCTTTCCTCTTCTCCGCAGTCTCTGCCCGTAAGAGTAAGCTCAAGCTCACGCGAGGCGAGAATAGCGTCGTCGAAGAACATCTCGTAAAAGTCTCCGAGACGGTAGAAAACTATATGGTCCTTATACTGATTTTTTATTTCAAAATACTGCTCCATCATCGGAGTCATAGTATCTTCCTCCGTTTGTCAGAAATATTAAGCTGTTACGCTCAGTGAGAGCAGCCGCCTCCGCAGGTAGAGCAATCGTGAGTGCAGGAGGGCAGCTCGCCGGTTATTTCAAAGGTTATCGTATTATTTACGGCATTCATAAGCTCGTTGACCTCAGCCTGAGCCTCGTTGAGCTCAGTAAATACGGGATGGCTCATAATAGCCTCGTAGAGCTCGTTGATCCTCTTCTGGATAACGTCTATAAACATTGTGTCTCTCTCTTCCTTGGTAAGCTCGCCCTGAAGAGCCTTCTGCTGTACCTCGTACTCGACCATCATCTTCTGAAGATCGGGATCGTTCTCATATTTCTTTCTCGCGTCTGCAAGGCGCACGAGCTTTTCGTCATTCTTAAGAGCCTTTCCAAGCTCTGATGCAAGTTCAAAAATAGTCATTTTTATATCCTCTTTTCTTTTGTTTTACAGTTTTATCTTTCTATTTTTCCCGAGAGAGCAAAGGTGTCGCCCGTCTCTATTTTTATATTCAGGAATTTGCCTATATCGCTCTCGTCCCCGTCAAAGAAAACTATCTTGCCGCCGTCTGTCCTGCCGCTGAAGACGTCGGGATCGTTCTTGCTCGGTCCGTCGCAAAGCACTCTGACGGTCCTTCCCTCAAATTCCTTATTGAGCGCGTAGGATATATCGTTCTGAAGCGCAAGCAATCTCTCAAAGCGCTCAGCCTTTACCTCCTTGGGTATCTGGCAGTCCATTGCCGCCGCAGGAGTGTTCTCACGAGGCGAGTATTGGAACGAGAATATCATATCAAATCGCGCTCTGCGAAGAGCCGCAAGCGTATCCTCAAAGTCCTCGTCGGTCTCTCCGGGGAAGCCTACGATTATATCCGAGGTAAGCGTAGCATCAGGCATTTTTTCCTTGATGTAATCGCGAATGCCGATATATTTCTCAAAATCGTATTTTCTGTTCATAGCCTTAAGCACTCGGTCGCTGCCAGACTGCATCGGCAGATGGAAATGTCTTGCCACGTGCCGTGAGCTCGCCATAACGTCGATAAGCTTTTTTGTGGCATCCTTGGGATGACTCGTCATAAAATGGATGACGTAATCACCGTCGATCTTATCAAGCTCGGAGAGAAGGTCGGCAAAGTCGTAATCAAATCCGCTGTCTTTACCGTAGGAGTTGACGTTCTGACCGAGGAGAGTTATATCCTTATACCCTGCCTTGACGAGCTCCGAGAACTCAGCAATAACGTCTTCTTTTTTTCTGCTTCTCTCTCTGCCGCGCACGTAAGGCACGATGCAGTAGGAGCAGAAATTATTACAGCCGTACATTACAGATACCCACGCGCGAAACTTATTCTCTCTGCATACGGGAAGTCCCTCGGCAACGGCGTATTCCTTATCGTCGGGATCGAATATTCGGTTGCTTCCGTTCATTCTTTTCCAAAGATGCTCGGGCAGCTTGTAAATAAGCGACGGTCCGAAAAGTATATCAACGTAAGGATAGCGCATTTTTATATCTCTCACGCGATGCTCCTGAACCACCATACAGCCGCATATAACTATAACGAGGTCGGGATTCTTTGCTTTAATATGCTTGTACTGTCCTACGAGCGAGAGAGCGCGCTTCTCGGCATGCTCACGTATAGCGCAGGTGTTTACCATTATCAGAGAGGCGTCCTCGGGAGTCTCGGTCTTCTCGTATCCCATCTCTATCGCCATTCCCATCAGTCGCTCGCTGTCCGCCTCATTCTGCTGACATCCAAGAGTGAGAACGAACGCGCGGCGGCGCTTGCCGTTTGCGAGAAGGTATTCGTCGTTAGCACGGCGTATCCGCTCGGTATATTCTTTTTGTCTATCCATTTCCTGTGAGCTGACCGCCCTGCTTTTAACCGTCATAAAATAAAATTTCGCCTTTCTCTGGCTCTTGAGACATAAATAGCCATAATAACTCATTATAATACTATATTATAATATACTTTTCCCATTTTGTCAAGACCTACACCCACACCAAGAGTAATTTTATATTATTATTTTTTATCGCCGCTCCACGTTAATTACACTTGACACAAGCGGAGAATTATGGTATCATAGGTTAAGAAATATCATCTTTACGGAAAAGGGGGAAACTATGGCAGGCAAACATGACGGACATCGTGAAAGACTGAGAAACAAATTCATTACCTCTCCCGATTCTCTTGAGGATCACGAGCTGCTTGAGCTTTTGCTCTTCTACGTTATCCCAAGATGCAACACAAACGAGAGCGCCCACGATCTGATAGCGCGCTTCGGCTCTCTGCGCGGAGTACTTGACGCGAATATGTCCTCGCTCGTCGGAGTCAAGGATATCGGAGACAAGACCGCACTCTATCTGCGTGTAGTCGCCGAGGTCCTCTCAAGATACGAGCGCTCCGCACACGACCTGAGCGGTCCGATAAACTACGCAGAGCTTGGCGATTATCTCCGCAGCCTTTTCGTTGGCACTGAGAACGAGCAGACCTTTATTCTGCTTTTTGACAGCTCAAACCGACTGCTTCTCTGCGAGAAGATAGGAGAGGGATATTCCTCGGGCAACGTAATATCGATGCGCGATATAGCTCTCCTCTCTCTTTCAAACAACGCCGCAGGCGTTGTGCTTGCTCACAATCATCCCAACGGCAGAGCCACTCCCTCGGGCGAGGATATTATGGCAACCAATCGTCTTAAGGGTTTACTCAGCTCAATGGACATCGCGCTCTTAGAGCATTTCGTGATAGCAGGCAAGGAATGCGTTCCGATAATACACTACGACAAGGCGCATCTCTTCAACACACCGTCGGAACAATAACAAAAAGCACTTATCCTTGAGTGCCTACAAAATTAGCGATAAAACTGAAGCCACCACATTTTTTGTGGTGGCTTTTTGATATATGGAAAGCATAAGAAAAGCCCCGCGCGAAACGGGGCAAGGATTAAAACTGTATGGGATAATCACCGTATCCCATACAACATGAAATACCTTTCAATGAATAGCGTTGCATTTCAAGGGTTGCAAAAAGAATACACAGACAAGTATGATACATTTCGTTGATCTCATAGGTAAAGCCTAAAGATTTATGCTTGGATTTCTTTTCAATTACAACGTTAACAGCAATCAATTCATCAAGAGCTTCACGTAATGCGGTTTCCTCAAAACTCAATTTTTCTTTCATTTCTCCAAAGCTGATGTCGCTCATGGATATGATAGCCAAGCAAACGAG
>CALCTA010000040.1 GCA_937893945.1 uncultured Clostridia bacterium
GGTGCAATACGTAACGGACATATAGGAAGCTCTTGCATCAGATGCCAGAGATGCGTTCATATCTGTCCCGAGCACGCGCTTGAAGCCAAGCCGCGCCTCGTTTTAAAGAAATATCTTGACAAAAATCTCGGCAGAAGCAACAAGCCGATCATTTATTTATAAAATTTATAAACACTTTAACTTTTTTATCTCAAGAGGTCTATTTTGAAAAAGCTTTTGATTTTCTTAAAGGATTACAAAAAAGAATCTGTTCTTGCCCCCACCTTCAAGATGCTTGAAGCCATATTTGAGCTTCTCGTGCCTTTGGCGGTAACTGCTATAATCGACGAGGGCATCAACAAGGGCGACACGCAGGTGGTATGGCGCGCCTGCGGATTTATGCTGTTGCTTGGCGTTGTAGGTCTTATAAGCGCTCTTTGCGCTCAGTTCTTCGCGGCACGTGCGGCTGTCGGCTTTGCGACCAAGGTGCGCTCGGCACTCTTTTCAAAGATACAGAGCTTCAGCTACTCGGTAACCGACAAGCTCGGCACTTCCACGCTCATTACAAGAATGACGAGCGACATAAACTCCGCTCAGACGGGCGTAAATATGTTCCTGCGCCTATTTATGCGCTCTCCGTTTATAGTTTTCGGCGCAATGATATGCGCTATGCTGATTGATTTTTGGCTCGGTCTTATCTTTGCGGGCGTTATCGTCATTCTTGCCGTTATAGTTTTCGGAATAATGCTTATAAATATCAAGCTTCACAAGAAAACTCAGGCTCGTCTTGACGATGTGGTCTCAAAGGTGCGCGGCAATTACGGTGGCACGCGAGTAGTAAGAGCATTTAATAAGCAAGACGAGGAAATAGAGGAATTTGATGCTCGCATTGATTCTCTCAACAAGCTTCAGCTCTTCTCGGGCAAGATATCCGCCCTTATGAATCCCCTTACCTACGCTATCATCAACCTTGCGGTCATTCTGCTTATCCGAAACGGTGCGCTGACCGTTGAAGCCAACGGTATTACTCAGGGTGAGCTTATCGCGCTCTACAACTATATGTCGCAGATACTCGTTGAGCTTATCAAGCTCGCGAGCCTTATCATCACGCTCAATAAGGCAGCGGCGAGCGCGTCAAGAATATCCTCTATTCTTGACACCCCCTCGGATATTGAGCACGAGGTAAACAAGCCCTATATTGACACCGACAGCGCAGTCGTATTTGAAAACGTAAGTTTCAGATATAACACCGAGGGCGAGGGAGAAGCAGCCATCAAGGACATCAGCTTTACCGCCCGTCGCGGTGATACTATAGGAATAATCGGCGGTACAGGCTCAGGTAAATCAACGCTTGCAAATCTTATCCCCGGCTTCTATCACGCTACCGAGGGCAATGTATTCATCAACGGCAAAAACGCTTCTCTGCTCTCTCCCGACGAGCTTGAAGCAAGCTTTGCTATAGTTCCGCAGAAGGCGACTCTCTTTTCGGGAAGTATCCGCTCAAATCTTCTCTGGGGCAACAAAAATGCCAATGAGAACGAGCTTTGGAACGCGCTTGAACTTGCATGCGCCAAGGATTTCATAGAAGAAAAGGCTGGCAGGCTTGACGAAGAGGTGCTTCAAGGCGGAAAGAATTTCTCAGGCGGTCAGCGTCAGCGACTTACGATAGCGCGTGCACTCGTAAGACACCCCGAGATACTTATTCTCGACGACTCGGCTTCAGCGCTTGACTACGCGACCGAGTCTGCTCTCCGTAAAAACATAGCATCTCTTGATTACTCCCCCACTGTATTTATAGTCTCTCAGCGAGCGTCCTCTATAATGCACGCCGACCTCATCATCGTTCTCGAGGACGGCGAGGCAGTCGGTATGGGCAAGCACGAGGAGCTGCTTGAGACCTGCGAGGTATATCGTGAAATATACGATTCACAGTTTTCCAAGGGAGGTGAGAGCAAATGAGCAAGACAAAAGTCAAGGGCTCGCTCAAGGGCTCTGTATCCACCTTCTTTAAGGTATTGAAGTATCTAAAAAAATACCGTTTTCACTTCATCGTATCACTTATTTTTACCGCTGTTTCGGTAGCTCTCACGCTCTACGTTCCGATACTCGTCGGCGATGCTATCGACCTTGCCGTAGGAGCGGGCAACGTAGATATGTCGGGAATTCTCGCTATCCTTCTCAAAATAGGAATTGCCGTTGGAATTACCGCGCTTCTTCAGTGGCTGATCAACGTGCTTAATAACAGAATGGTTTACGGTATAGTCCGCAACGTGCGGCACGAGGCGTTTGCGCGTATTCAGAAAATGCCCGTGTCCTTTATAGACTCTCACCGCTCGGGTGATGTGGTCAGCCGTCTTATCGCAGACTCTGATCAGTTCTCCGACGGACTTCTGATGGGATTTTCTCAGTTCTGCAACGGAATTATGACTATAATAGGCACGCTGATATTCATGTTCTTTATCAGCCCTACAGTAACCCTTATCGTAGTTTTCATAACCCCCCTTTCGCTCTTTGTTGCGGCATTTATCGCGAAGAAGACCTACTCTATGTTCAAGCGTCAGTCCGAGATAAGAAGTGAGCAGACCGCGCTTATCGACGAAATGGTAGGCGAACACAAGACTGTTGTGGCATTTGGCTATCAGGATGACGCCGTCAAGTCGTTTGACGAGATCAACGAGAGACTGTCAAAGATATCTCTCAAGGCAATATTCTTCTCATCAACCACTAACCCCTCTACAAGATTTGTAAACAGTATAGTTTACGCTCTCGTAGCTCTTACGGGCGCGATGATCTGCATTGCGGGTGGCTCTGCGATCTCCCCAGGAGCGCTTACAAGCTTCCTTTCTTACGCTACTCAATACACAAAGCCCTTCAATGAGATATCCGGCGTTGTTACCGAGCTTCAGAACGCGCTCGCGTGCGCTAACAGAGTTTTCGAGCTTATTGAAAGTCCGATAGAATCCCCCGACGTGAAGGTGGGTGAGGATAATGGCGACGCCACGGTCGAATTTAGAAACGTATCCTTCTCCTACTCCCCCGAAAAGCCGCTCATAAATAGCTTCAGCTTCAAGGCTGAGGCGGGCAAGCATATCGCTATCGTAGGGCCTACAGGTTGCGGTAAGACAACGCTGATAAATCTTCTTATGCGCTTCTATGACGTAGATGACGGCGCTATTCTTCTCGGCGGCAGAGACATTCGCGAGATACCTCGAAGTGAGCTTCGCGAGCACTACGGAATGGTTCTTCAGGACACCTGGCTCTCGGACGGCACAATAAGGGATAATATTGCCTTTGCAAGACCTGATGCTACCGACGAGGAGATAGTCTCCGCGGCAAAGGCGGCTCACGCGCATAGCTTTATCAAGAAGCTTCCTCGCGGATACAACACAGTTATCGGCGAGGGTGGTGGAGCGCTTTCACAGGGACAAAAGCAGCTGCTCTGCATAGCAAGGATAATGCTTACTGACCCCGAAATACTTATTCTCGACGAGGCTACGTCCTCTATAGACACGAGAACCGAGATAAGAATACAAAAGGCTTTCAAAAAGCTTATGGCAGGCAGAACGGCGTTTATCGTTGCTCACCGCCTTTCCACTATCAAGGGCTCTGACGTCATTCTTGTTATGAATAACGGAAACGTTATCGAGCAAGGCACTCACGAGGAGCTGCTTCTGAAGGGCGGATTTTACAATAAGCTTTACAACAGCCAATTCCCCGACGCAAATTAAAAATTAAAAGACCGACACGACGTGTCGGTCTTTTTTATTTATTCGTTCTCTCTGCCGTTCTTCCACTTCCAATAGTCAAAATGCGCTCGGCAGTAGCGGTTGAACTGACTCTCGCCATAGCTTATGCCGCAATACTGCCCTTCCTTGATCGCATTATTGAAATAAGGAAGAGATGGTGATGTCTCGGGCATTATATCGCGCCCTATCTCCCGCCAGACGTATTGGGCATCGCTGACGTATATCTGCATAGGAAATGAGCGCTCTACTTTTATCATTCCCACGTACTTTATATCTGCCGAATAGCAATCGTCTGACGCTATTCCACCCTCTACGCCGTCGTATTTGACTAACACGTGGCACTCGCAAGGCTCTGTTGGCTCACTTCCCTTTACAAAATATCCGCTCTCAGTTCTATCTCCACGAGCGTCTCTCTTACACGCCTCGGTAACAAGGCCTCCCGAATCTCTGCAGTATTCGTAGAGCTCCACGTTTTCAGACTCTGAAAAATGCTCGGTCGTCCCTACAGCAAGATATCTTTTGTGAAGGAGCGTCATCACCTCATCCCATATCTCTACGCAGATATTTCCCGTTGAGCCGGAAAGCTCCTTTGGATACTCGTAGCCGTACCAGACTCCGCCAATAAAATACGGGGTATAGCCTATATACCATCTGTCGTAGTTATTTTGTGTCGTACCCGTCTTCCCGGCGCAGTCTATCTGCTGTTTAAGGGTTATTCCCGAGGCAGTACCTCCCTTTACCACGTTTTGAAGTATTTTGGTCATTATCACCGCGTTGTCCTCGCTTATGACCGCTTCACCTTTGTATTTATTCTCCAAAATTATATTTCCCAGCTCATCCGTTACCTTGTAATAGCTTCTGCTATGGCTGTATATACCTCGGTTTGCGAATATAGAATATGCGCCGGATATCTCTCGAACGCTGACTCCGTAATTGAACTGACCGAGAGCGAGCGCGGCATAATCAATGTCGGTTATAACTCTTCCGTCCGAAAGCTCTCTTTTATCAATAATGCTCGTCATATGCAGCTTGTCGTGCAAAAAATCAAATGAATTCTGAAGTCCAAGCTCCTCAAGTACCTTTACGGTAACGGTATTGACCGAATGCTCTAAAGCGTAATTTACGTTCGTAAGACCTCGATAAACGCCGTTTGCGTTCTTAGGCCACGCCTGCGGCGTCTGTCCGCTGCCGAAATTTACGGGAACGTCGTCATAAACCGTACCCCAGCTTATGATCCCCTCTTCAAGCGCGGGAGCATATACCGACAGTGGCTTTATAACAGAGCCTGCAGGGCGAAGAGTTCCGGTTGCGAAATTTTGCAATCTGTTTGCGCTCTTTTTCCCTACTGCCCCGGCAACGCCAAGAACGTCTCCGCTGTACGGGTCAATTATTATCATCGCCGATTGCGGCTTTTCTCCCTCTCCCGCAGGATAGAAATTACTTTCCTTAGCGTAATAGCTCTCAAGAACCGTCTGCACCCCGTGGTCCATCGCGGTATATATCTTTAAGCCGCCTCTGTAAAGAAGCATATTAGACATTGCGCGACTATAACCGTACTGCTCCTCAAGATCAGCTATCACGTCCTCTATTACCATGTCAACGTACCACAGATTTATCTTTGCGCTTCCGTCAGCGTTTATATTCAAGACTACTTCTTCGCTAAGTGCCGTATTATACTCCTCATCGCTTATATACCCCTGCTCGTGCATCTGCCAGAGTATAATCTCAGCTCTTTCTCTGTTATTCTCGGGATTTCTCTTTAGGTCGTAATAAGAAGGGTTATTGGTTATCGCGGCAATCGAGGCACATTCAAGCAGAGAAAGCTCGCTTACGTCCTTTGAAAAATAATAATCCGCGGCAGCACCCACTCCGTAACAGCCGTTTGAAAAGTTGATAATATTGAGATAGTTTTGAAGTATCTCCTTTTTACTCATCTTGGTCTCAAGGTCTAGCGCCCACATTATCTCCTGAAGCTTGCGTTCAAGTGAATATTCGTCGCGCTCTGTAACGTTTTTTATCAGCTGTTGCGTTATGGTAGAACCGCCAAATTCGTCGTCAAAGCTGAATACGTAATTAAGCGCAGCTCCCGCAGTTCTTTTCCAATCAACGCCTTTGTGCGAAAAGAATCGCTTGTCCTCAATACTGACAAATGCGTATATGAGATCCTCGGGCAGTTCCTCATAGTCTATAGGTAGGCTTCGGTATCCACCGTAAAGCTCTTGTGAGGTAAGCTCGGTGGCAATTCCCGCCCGTCTGTCGCTCTCGCTCTTATAGTAATATATCTTTGAGGCGGTGTTGCCGCTTAAAAGCTCAAAAAGCGTCTCGTCTATCTCGCGCTCTGTTACCGACGCCGCATAAATACTGAATGAAAGACCGCCGATAAGTGCTATTACGAAAAAAGTGAGTAGCAGAACAAGAAGCAGATTTCTTATCCTTACCGCAGCGGTTTTGTTTTTGCTTTTCATAAAAAACTCCGATCAGTTACGTACTTCAGGGTTATTTTTTCCTTAAAATACGTAATATAATCGGAGTTTTTGTTTTTTGGTGTTATTAACTTTAAATTACCTTGCGACCACGTTGCCTTCACCAAGCAAGGCGACAAGCTCACGGTAAACGTATTCAGAGAGGTCAACGCCTCTCTCGTACGGCAGATATTCTTTGTGTGAGGTGTCGTAAAAGATAACTTTCGCGCTACCCTCAAAGATATTGACAAGATTCTTTGCCTTCAGGTATTCCCTTGAAGAAAGATCGGGAACTCTGAGATAAAGCTTGGTAGCGCCACTCAAGGAAGGCGTTGCCTTCTTTGGCGTGCTGTCTTCGTTGCTTTTAACTGTAGGCGTGTCCTTGCTCTCGTTTGTCTGCTTTACGGTATAACTCGCATTTTCAACAAGCTCAAGCACTCGGTTTACAAGTATCTTCGGCTCTTCATCCTCACGGAGCGAGAGCGTTCCGTCAACGTAAAGCGCGCTATCCTCTCTTATCTTAGAGCGATGCTTTTCATACTGTGTCGGAAAAACGAGGCACTCTATCTCACCGTATTTATCCTCAAGTGAGAAAAACGCCATTTTTTCGTTCTTTCGGGTGGTCTTGACGGTAACAGACGTAACTATTCCCGCCACTCTTACAGGCGCTTTATCCTTTGCTTGCTCTATATCGAGAAGCTCTGAAATCTTCCGAGTATCAAGCGTTTCAACGTGCGAGGAATAGCTGTCAAGCAGGTTGCCCGAGAAGCACATTCCCGCAACCTCTTTTTCCATTCTGAGCTTTTCCTTTGCGCTTACCTCGGGCAAGGCAGGATAGCTGAACGACGGGCTTACGTTTTCGGTTACGACGAGAGCGGAAAACATATCAAGCTGTCCTGAGAGATTATTTCTGCTCTTCTGCTGCTCTGTCTCAATAAGTGTCTCGTATGATGCGAGAAGCCTGCTTCTGTAAACGCCGAAGCTGTCAAATGCCCCCACCTTGATAAGCGACTCAACCATTCGCTTGTTCAGGTCGTATTTCGACATACGTGAGATAAAATCCTCAAAGCTACGGAAGTCTCCGCTGCTTGCTCTCTCTCTGAGTATGTTTTCAATAAACTGCTGACCTACGTTCTTAAGTGCCAAAAGTCCGAAAACTATATTATTGCCACTTGGATGGAAAAGCAATCTGCTTTGATTTATATCGGGCGGCAGGACCTTTATCTTATATTTTGAGCATTCACCGATATATTCGGCAAGCTTGGTCATATTTCCAAGCACCGAGGTTATCAACGCCGCCATATATTCACACGGATAGTGTGCCTTTAGATAAGCGGTTCGGTAGGATATGAGCGCATACGCGGCGGCATGGCTCTTATTAAATGCGTAATTCGCAAATGACGCCATATCGTCAAAGAGCTTTTCCGCGACCTCGCGCTCAATGCCGTTTGCTATCGCTCCACCGATAAAGCTATCCTTCTCGGACTTGAGAACATCTCCCTTTTTCTTGGATATCGAGCGTCTTACCACGTCTGCGTGTCCGTAGGTATATCCAGCGATAACACGGAATATGCTCATTACCTGCTCCTGATAAACTATACAGCCGTAGGTAGAGCGAAGTATCGGCTCAAGGAGCGGATGCGCATAGCTTACCTTAGATGCGTTGTGCCTTGCCTCAATATATTGCGGAATAGAGTCCATAGGTCCGGGGCGGTAGAGCGCGATAGCGGCTATAACGTCCTCAAATCTGTCGGGAGCAAGCTCGCTGAGCATCTGTCGCATTCCGCCCGATTCAAGCTGAAATACGCCTTGCGTGTTTCCGTCTGAGATAAGCTTATAGGTAGGCGCATCGTCAAGCGGAATGGCGTTTATATCAAATCCCTGCTCTCTTTCTCGTACTGCCTTGCAGGCATCGTCGATTATTGTCAGATATCTGAGCGCGAGAAAATCGAATTTGAGAAGTCCGAGCTGTGCCACGGTGTCCATATCAAACTGCGTTACTATAGCTCCGTTGCTGGTAGCGAGAGGCAGATATTCTGTTATTGGCTTGTCGCTGACGACTATTCCCGCCGCATGAATGGTAATATTTCTCGGCATACCTTCAAGCGCGAGAGCCGTGTCTATAAGTCTCTTTATCTGAGCGGAGCTTTCGTAAAGGCTCTTCATTTCGGGAAGCGCCATAGCGTCATCAAGCGTGATAGACGGGTCTCTCGGTACAGCCTTTGCGACTACGTCAACGTCAGCGTAGGACATACCCATAACTCTGCCTACGTCGCGAATAGCCGCCTTTGCGCCAAGTGTACCAAAGGCTATTATCTGCGAGACGTGGTCTGAGCCGTATTTATCAAACATATAGCTGATGACCTCATCACGTCGGTTATAGCAGAAATCCACGTCGATATCAGGCATACTGACTCTCTCGGGGTTAAGGAAACGCTCAAAGAGGAGATCAAACCTTATAGGGTCTATATCGGTAATACCGATAAGATAAGCCACAAGGCTTCCCGCACCCGATCCTCTTCCGGGGCCTACGGGAATAGAATTGCGGTGTGCAAAGTTGACGTAATCCCACACTATCAGAAAATAGTCGGAATATCCCATACTGTCAATAACACCGAGCTCGTATTCTATTCTATCGAGATATGTCTGCTCGTCGCCGTTATATACGATGCTACGATCACTAACTCTTCTCTGAAGACCCTCAATAGTAAGCTCGCGCAAATAATCCGCGGCACTTCTTGATTGCGGTGTCGGGAATTTCGGCAGCTTGTAATCGCCAAAGGAGAACTCAAGATTACAGCGTTGAGCTATCCTTTCGGTATTCTCTATAGCACCGTTGTATTTACCGAAGAGCATACGCATCTCGTCGGTGTTTTTATAATAAAACTCGTCAGTTTCAAAGCCTATAGGTCTGCCGTCAAGTATAGAGGTATTGGTCTGGATACACATAAGCACCGCCTGCTTTTCGGCATCCTCGCGGCGCAGATAATGGCAGTCGTTGGTAGCAACGAGCGGCAAGCCGCACTCGTCGGCAAGACGAACGAGATCGGGAAGTATCTGATGCTGATCCTGCAAGCCGTGATCCTGAAGCTCTATATAGAAATTATCCTCTCCGAATATCTCCGCGAGCTCCCTTGCGGCAGATACTGCCTCGGAATACTCGCCCTTGAGGAGCAATGACGGCACTCTTCCCGCAATACACGCAGAGAGTGCGATAAGTCCGTCCGAGTGATCGCGAAGAAGCTCCATATCCACTCTCGGTCTTGAGTAAAAGCCCTCAGTAAAGCCTTTGGAGACCATATACATAAGGTTTTTATAGCCCGTTTCATTTTTACACAGAAGCACGAGATGATTGTACTTTGACGAATCCTTGCTGACGCCTCTCTCAAAGCGTGAGCCTGACGCCACATATACCTCACAGCCTATGATAGGCTTGATACCGTTCTTCTTGCACTCATTGTAAAAGGCTATAACACCGTACATACAGCCATGGTCTGTTATTGCTACAGAGGTATGTCCGCACTCAGCGGCGCGGGCAGGAATATCCTTTATGCGACAAGCACCGTCAAGTAGGCTATATTCACTGTGAAGATGCAGATGCACAAACCCTGACATTCCTTTTTCCTCCTGTTCTTATAAATTTACTGTTTTATGTTGGGAAAGTTATGCTCCCGAGCTGTCATCTCCGTCCGACTCTGCTCGCTTATCCTCTCGTCTGAAGCTTGCAAACAGTCCAAATCCGATAGCTCCCGTTACTATAACTATCGCAAGAGCTATAGCCACTCTTCCGAAAAGCGCTCTGTCATCCGATTCTTCCTCGTGCTGTCTTATTTTATCTCGTTCAAGGAAAATCAGATCATCCAGCTGCTCGGATGTATAATCGTTACTGCAGCCGTAAATATCATAGATCCAAAGACTGCACTCACTGCTCGAACCGTCGAGAGAGCGCACGGATACTCTTATGCTCTCTATCATATGCTTCACCGCGTACTGCGAAATATCAATAAGAGCCTCGGTCTCCTCGTTTCCGCTGACCACCGCAGATGCTTCCGCTCTGCTGTCTCCGCTTCCGAATACGAATTTCACCTCATACAGAGAATCCTCTGCGGAATCACTTATATGGAATCTCAGCCGCATATACGGAGTGTATATCATATTTTCGGGATAGCTGTATATGTATAATATCTCACTTGAACGGTACGTACCGTCAAGCGCAAGGTCGGCACGGAGTGATTTCTCGCTGTTGTCTCGATAGTCTATCTTCAGATTAGTACATCCGGCGCCTTCGTACCAACGCTCAATAAGATTGGTGTCGCGAAAATCAAAATAAGCAAAATCTCCCGCAAACGCTTTCCCTGAATTTATCTCTGCCGGGGAATCGTAAATGTATCTTACACCATATGCGGCGATAACGCTTGCGCTTACTATCTCGCTCCACGAGCTTCTGCCAAAGAAGGTCGTCAAATTCTGTGTTACCTTAAGTCCCTCCGGCGTGTCGATATACTTCATTATGTACGATATATCGTCAAGGCGCTCGCTTCTTTCGGTAAGATCAACGGCAAAGAAAGAGACCGTACTGTCCGCAAGAAGAATATAATAGGAATACGCGTAAGCCGCGGCAAGAGCGTTTCCGCTTATGCTCTTAGTGGGCGACCAAACGAAAATATATTTCTTGGGGCAGCTGCGATATTTCTCATCTATGTCAGACAGATATTCCGAAAACTCCGTTTGCGCTCCCGCATAGAAAAGTCCTTCGGAATTTGGACGGTTGACGTTTATTCCGTCTTCCAAGCTACCGTTGGTAATACCGAGCGGCGTCTCTGAGGTATCCATCAGGAAAGAACAGTTTATTCCTCCGTAGATACTGTTATCAAAGTAAGCAAGTAGCGACTCTACGGTTGTCTTAAAGCGATTATCCTCACCGTCCTCGCTCTTTTCCGAAAAGCCTTCACCTGTAAGAGGGATCGCTATATCCATGGATGGCTCTACAGTTCTTGCGGCATTCGCCACTATGACCGCGTATGCGGCACAGCGGTCTATATATTCCTCAAACGAATCTACGGTGCAATAGTTATACTTGTCGGGAACATCCCAGCCTTTTCCTATAATAAAGCCTGAAATACTTCCCACCTCACCGTTATATCTCTCGGTAAGAAAGGTGATAGCCGCGTGTATTTTAGCGACGGTATTGCTATCGTAAACGTCGGGCATCAGATACTGCGCGCCAAACTCTCCCGCCAGCTCCGCATCGCCCTGAGGTCTTTTTAGAATTCTCAGATATATCTTAGTTCCCGAAAGGCTCATAGAGCGTATTGCTATATCAAGCTTATCTATAGTTGCCTTATTAAAGAAGAACTGCTCGGTATCCGCCGCCATAAACAGACTACTGCTGGAGCTATCCGAGAATATAGAATCCCAATAGAGCGGAATAATAGCGCTTCCCGCTTGAATATCGGTAGATACCGAGCTATATTCAGAAGCAAGTCCTTTATAATATTTCTTGTTGTTTGACGCCTCAAAATCAGAAGCCACCTCAGGATACTGCGCTTCTGTTGTAAGCGTATATTCGCCGTCGGGCGAGCGCAGAAATACCGCATAACGCGAGTATCTGTCAATTATACGGCTTGCCTTGAAGGAGAACTCAAATTTGATAGATACAGGCGCTTCGGCAAGACATTTGCTATCCTTGTCAGCCACAACGTCATACTCTGAGGCTCCCGGAGGAACCGCATACACCGCAATAGTAGAATCGCTTCTATCCGCAAACACCTTGCTCTCAAGCGTTCCGCTGAGCTTGATACGCTTTTTATCCACATCGTAAGTACAGTTAAAGGACGCGATATCAACCAATCTTTCCTCGTCGATCGCCTCGCCGATCTTATCCTCTGCGCCGATCGTAATGTCGGTGCTTTCTGAAATAACAGCACCGTCAATAGTCTCGTTTTCTGCCGCTACGGGCAAGGAGAAAGCAGAAAGCAAGACCGTAAGCAACAAAATAATACAGATATATCTTTTCATTTATTCATTCTCCTTTCCGTAAGATTATTGGCAAATAAAATCTACCACTATATATTATACCACAAGTTTTTAACAAATGGAATAGGAATTTAAAATATTTATATTAAAAATAAAAAGCAGGAGGAACATCGCGTCTCCTGCTTTTTATGGTGCACCTTCAGAGATTCAGAACCCCCGTTAGCGCGTTTATTTGTGCAAACCTGTTTTGTAGGGACCGGCGTCCTCGACGGTCCAAATTCGCTTTGCGAAATTTCTCGGGGAGTTTGATCGTGAAATAAGAACTTCAGGGATTCAGAACCCATGTTAGCGCTAAATAAAGCAAGAACCGATATGCAGCTTTGCGCTAACCCTAGAGTAAATTTCGCTTTGCGAAATTTCTCGGGGTTCTGAATCTTTAGGGTATAGCTATAAAAAAACAAGGAGTGCTTTGCACTCCTTGTTTTTTTATGGTGCACCTTCAGGGATTCGAACCCGGGACCCACTGATTAAGAGTCAGTTGCTCTACCAACTGAGCTAAAGGTGCGTTTTTAGACAACGGCAGTATTATATCACACCTTTTTCAGTTTGTCAACACTTTTATCAAAAATTTTTATAATTTTTTTGTTTTAAAAATTATAACTCCCTAACGAATGCCTCGAATATTGCTCTCGCGTTATTATCCTTTTCTGCCCAAAGCTCGGGATGCCATTGCACGCCAACGACAAACTTTTTCCCAGAAACATAAGCGCCCTCAACCATTTTGTCGCCCTCCGCTTCTGCGAAGCTAACAAGTCCTTCTCCAAGCGTCTTTATTGCTTGATGGTGATAGCTGTTTACGGCAAATATCTCAGAATCAAATCCTATTTTTTCTCTGATAGCAGGCGCGGTAATGATAACGTTATGCTCCGCGGGATCTTTCTCTGACGAGCGGTGGCATATGCTATTCGGGAGCTGTGAGGGGATATCCTGCCACAGACTGCCGCCCATTGCCACGTTAAGAAGCTGGACTCCTCTGCATATACAAAGAACCGGCTTGTTTTTCGCAAGTGCCGTCCTCAGCAGCTCAAGCTCAAAGTTATCTCTTTCTTCACTCGGCTCGCCGCACAGTTCAATCTTTTCCTCACCGTATAATGAGGGAGACACGTCAACTCCGCCTGTCAGCAAAATACCGTCGCAGAGATCAACCAAAGCTGCTATTTTTTCTTTGTCCTTTATCTGCGGAAGCATAACGGCGAGCGCGCCTTCTGCTTCTATAGCGCTTGCATACTGTGAGCCTACGTTGTAAGATCCCGATTTAGCGCTTCCCGAGGTTGAAAGTCCTACTATTTTTATCCTGTCCATTCTGTTGCTCCTTAGAAGATTGTAATTATCCGTAAAAATTATATCATTCTTTTCTTTCGATGTCAACGCCAAAAAAAGATCCCTTACGCAAAAGCGTAAGGGATGGAAGATCAAGCATTATCTTTTAGTCGGTTTGCAATCACTTAGCTGCCTTAACAGCGTTCTCGGTTCCGTAGTAGATCATCTTTCCGGACTTCTTGCATACCCAGTTAGACTCCTCCTTGGAATCTTCTTTGTCTTCCTCAAATTTTTCCTGAACCTTTTCCCATGCATCGTTAGCATCATCCTTCGTATTGAAGTAAATGATCTTTATAAAAGCATATTCGTCTTCGATCTTACCTATTCCGCTTACAACGCAATCTACACCGTCAATGCCGGCGAGCTTATAGGTGGTAGGAAGAGCGACCGTATCCTTCTTAGCCCAAGTAACACCGTTCTCCTCAAGAGCCTTGAGAGCATCGTCGGGATCAGCATTGGGTCCGCCACAGGAAGCAAGTGTGAGGCAGAGCATAATTGCTACCATTGCTACTGATACAAGTCTAAGTACATTTTTCATAAAATCAAAACTCCTTTCAGATTTATGATAGCACAATTTTATCACAAAACCATCACAATGTCAAGTGAATTATCAGCTTTTTTTAATTGTTTTAAATTTCTTAACAAAATTTTCAATAATCAAGACAGTCATAAGTAAAAGCAGCAAATAGACAAATCCGCTGCCGATAGTAGTACATAAAGTCTTGCTATCGTTAGCGTAAGCAGTCGCACTCACTCTGCCCTCTACAAGCGGTCCAAGCTCGTCTATTATCTCACCTCTTGAGTTTATCACAGTAGAGATACCCGTATTTGCCGCTCTCGCTACGTATCTGCGGTTTTCTATCGCACGAAGCTGAGCCTGCGCGTTATGCATGTAAAGCGCCGCCGAGTCGCTGAACCACGAGTCATTGGTAGAAAGGCAAATGATCTCTGCGCCGTCTCGCACGCTCTCGTAGGTGAGCTGCTCGTATATAGAGTCAAAGCAGATAAGACCGCCAAGCTTTATACCGCCAGCGTCTATTATCTTAGTTCCCTCTCCCTCATCTACGTCATCAGAGCTGAGTACGAGGCTTGCAAGAGGGGGAATAAGCGTTTCTATGAGCGGACGCATAGGAACGTATTCACCGAACGGAACGAGGTGGCGCTTGGAATATACGTTATCGGCACGCTTTCCCTCGGGAGTGTAGCAGATAAGAGAGTTGAGTGAATCCTTCTCTTCCTCGACCGTAAAAGCGCCGACTAAGAGATAAACGTCGTATTTTCTTGCTATGTCGCAGAACTCACTCTCAAGCAGCTCCTGTTTGGGAGAATCCATATCATAAGGATACGCGGTCTCGGGGAGGATAATAAGCTCCGCCCCGTCCTCTGCCGCCTCAACTATCAGGCGTCTGTAGGTCTCTTTTGTTCTTGTATTGCTATCAGCATCCCATTTTTCACTCGAAGAGATATTTCCCTGAATACAGGACACCTTTATCTCCTCGCCCTTAGTAACGTCGGTAGTAAACCAAAGCAGCGCTCCTGCTCCGTATTGAAATACGAGAATAGACGCGGCGGTAATGCATCCGACCTTAAGCTTATCGGGAGAGATAAGAACGTAAGCCAGAAGAAGATTGACCGCGAGCAGCAAAAACGTTATAAAATACGATCCAAACAGCGAGGCGGTCTGCAAGCCCACGAGGTACTCCGCCTGTCCGAGCGGAAGCCTGCCCCAAGGCACACCCCACCAGCCTATCGTTTGGAACCATTCAAACACGGCAAACGCGCCCGAAGCTACGAAAACACGAAGCAGCGGAAATCTCTCGCACAGATGGCATCTGAAGAGAATGCCGCACACAACGAACACCACCCCGCCCATCAGCGCCTGAAGGAGCGAAAGTCCGAGCCACGCAAGCAGTACTACCGCAAGCGCCGCTCCCTTGCTCATTCCGTCTATAAACTCAAGGGGATAGAGGTAGATGAACCAATGGTAGCAAACAAGGTAGTATGAATAGTAAAATACAAAGCCGTCAAGATACAGAGAGCGAAGCTTCACACTTCTGTCAGACGCTCTCACAAGCAGTACGACAGCCATAGGAATGAGAGTTATCCACTCAATAAAACCGACCTTTGTGAATACCAATGTAAGTCCTGTAAGTGCGCCCCCCGCTATCAAAAAAAGAAAGCGAAGAAGGCTATTTGATCTTTTTGTCAAAAAGTCGCTTATCTGCGAAAATTTCATGCAAAGATTACTCCTTTAAAAACCATATATCTTCCCTGTCGAGCGCAAAGGTCTTATCCTCAAGATAAGAAAGCGCGTTATCTTCTCCCGTGCGCTTGAAATACAGCTTGTAAGCGTAGAGAGCCTGATACTTAAATCCCTTGGAACGCTCGTCTCGGTTGATACCGTATTTTCCGTCTCCGAGCAGAGCGTGTCCTATATGAGACATATGAGCTCTTATCTGATGAGTTCGTCCCGTAACAAGCTCTACCTCAAGAAGCGCTCTTTCCTCACCGTAGGACTTAAGCACCTTGTAGCGAGTGATTATCTCCTTTGAGCCCGGAAATTCGGCATCTCTGACCTCAACCATATTGTCCTTGCTGTTCTTGCGCAGATAAGCGCGAAGCTCAGCCTGACGCTTTTGGGGCACTCCGTGAACGAGGCAGAGATAGCTTTTTGAAAGCTGATTGTTCTTGATCTTTTCGTTCATCACGCGCAAAGCCTCAGCGTTCTTAGCGGCAATAACTATTCCACCTGTGTTGCGGTCGATACGGTTGCAGAGCGCAGGCGCAAATGATTGCTCCTCTTTCGGATCGTATTCTCCCTTTTGGCAAAGATACGCCTTTACGTGCATTATCAACGTATTTTCTCCCGCCTCGCTGTCCTCGTGAACAAGAACTCCGGGGCGTTTGTTCAGAAGCATAATATTTTCATCCTCGTAAAGAATATTGAGCTTTGGAGCAATAGTCTCCAAGGCTCCCGTATCCTTTTCGGGAGAGTCGAAAAATTCTTCCTTGATAAAGAGCTGTATCTCATCCCCCTCGCAGAGAATATACTTCTGCTCGGTGCGCTTACGGTTGACCTTTATCTTCTTGGTACGGATAAGCTTGTACATCATTGACGTAGGCAATCCCTTGACTGCCTTGGATAAAAACTTATCAAGTCTTTGCCCCGCATCATTCTTTTTGATAGTGATGATCCTCATAAAGCAATCCGCCCTTTCTGACAGCAATAAAAATTACCTCTATATTATACCATATCGCCGCCGCTATGTCAACGGATTTATTCTCTGCCGGGATATCATTTTTCATCTTTGCGCCTATTTTTGATCCTTCACGCATACTATTTAATGTTGAATGAAACAAAATGGAGGACAATATGACTCAAGAAAGAAAAATGCTGTTTATAGTATTTGGAACACGCCCTGAGGCGATAAAGTTAGTCCCTCTCATCAGGGCTCTTGAGAAAGACGGAAGCTTTGCGCTAAAGCTTTGCGTTACCGCACAACACCGAGAGATGCTCGACTCCGTACTTAAAGAGTTCAGAATACACCCGCAGTTCGATCTTTCTCTTATGAGAGATGATCAAACGCTTGACTATATCACATCTGAAGCATTAAAGACGGTTGGAGAGCTGCTTGATCTTTGCTCACCTGATGCGGTGATAGTGCAAGGAGACACGACAACCGCCTTTGCGGCATCTCTCGCGGCATTTTACCGAAAGATCCCCGTTGTACACATAGAGGCGGGGTTAAGGAGCGGAAGTATTCTCTCTCCCTTTCCCGAGGAGTTCAATAGGAGAACGATAAGCACAATATCCGCATATCATTTTTCTCCCACAGAGGCGGCTACATCCGCGCTTATTTCAGAGGGTGTGCCGAGGGAGCGCGTCTACACAGTCGGAAATACTGTCATAGATACTTTAAGAATGACAGAGGGCGGCGAGATAGACTATAAAATTGATAAATTTATCAAAGGTCGCCGCTATCTTCTTATTACCGTCCACCGTCGCGAGCACACCGAGCACGAGCTCGAGGAGATATTCGAGGGAATAAAAAATCTGCTTGAGGATAATCCCGATGTTTGCGCTGTCTATCCTATACATAAGAGTCCGAGAGTTGCCGAGCGTGCGCGCAAGACGCTTGGTGGGCTTGAAAATCTGATACTTTGCGAACCATTATCGACAGGCTGCTTTCACGCTCTGCTCCGCGGATGCTATATGATACTTACCGACAGCGGCGGAATACAGGAAGAAGCTACCTTTCTCGGCAAGCCTACGCTCATTCTCAGAAACGAGACCGAGCGAGGCGAGGGAGTAGGCTCAGGAGTTCTTCGACTTGTTGGAACAAACGGAGATGACATTTACGCCGCTGCGACTATCCTGCTTCACGATAAAAAGGAATACACATCTATGGCGCATCCCTCGGATATATACGGCGACGGCGCAGCGAGCGAGCGCATAGTCAAGGTGCTGAGATCACTTTGAGAAAAGCTATTTACAAAAAAGCGTTTTCGTGATACAATATCTAAAGAGTATAAAGCACGGGAGCGCGCAAAATGAGCTTGAATAAAGAATACACCGTGGGTATATATACCCTTGGCTGCAAGGTAAATCAATATGAATCCGAGGCGATAGCCGAGGAGCTTGAGAAGAACGGAATAAAAGTCGCTCCGCCCTCATCGGTCTGCGACGCGTATATTATCAACACCTGCACGGTTACATCAGAGTCCGACCGAAAGGCAAGACAATTCATCCGCAGAGCAATATCCAAAAATCCGTCGGCTTACGTTATCGTTACGGGATGTCTCGCGCAGACTTCTCCCGAGACTGTAGGAGCTATCGAGGGAGTTGATGCCGTAATAGGAAACACCGAGAAGCTGCTTGCCGCTAAGGTTCTTCTCTCTCTCTTTGAAAAAGGAGAAAAGAACACAGCCGCACAGATATTTGTAGATGACATAGATTCAGCAGACTTTGAACCTATGGCTATCACCAAGTTTGACCGCACGCGCGCTTACGTTAAAATTGAGGACGGGTGTGAGAACAAATGTACCTATTGCATCATTCCCTACGCTCGCGGAAAGGTACGCTCTAAATCTCCCGACGAGCTTCTTCGAGAGGTGCGCGCGCTCGTTCGCGGCGGATGCCGAGAGATAGTTCTCACAGGTATTGAGACTGCCTCGTACGGAAAAGACCTCGGCGGCGTTGACCTTGCGGATATCCTATGTAAGATAGATAAGATAGAGGGCATCGGCAGAGTACGCCTCGGCTCGCTCGATCCGTCGCTCATACGCCCCGATTTCGTTAAAAAGATAGCCTCGCTCTCCTGCCTTGCGCCGCATTTCCATTTGTCTTTGCAAAGCGGAAGCGATAAGATCCTCGCGCTTATGAAGCGCAAATATAATTCTCGCATGGCGATGAACGCCATCGATCTTTTGCGCGAGTACATTCCGAACGTAAAGTTCACCACCGACGTGATCGTAGGCTTTCCCGGGGAGAGCGAGGAGGACTTTCTTGACACCGCTCGCTTCGTTGCAGAAGCAGGCTTTTTGATGGTACATATCTTCCCCTACTCCA
This sequence comes from uncultured Clostridia bacterium, assembly GCA_937893945.1. Lineage (GTDB taxonomy): Bacteria > Bacillota > Clostridia > Oscillospirales > CAG-272 > HGM12713. The sequence goes on from CALCTA010000040.1 coordinate 19,113, forward strand.
AGCGTGAGGGCACGCCTGCCGCAAAAATGCAAGGACAGATACCGAACGAGGAAAAGAGCCGCAGACTGCACGCGCTTGAAAAAATAGCCGCCGAGAGCAGACTGTCGCTTCTTGAGCGTGAGGTAGCCGAGCGACCCTGCCGCGAGGTTCTGTTTGAAACATACTCTGACGGATATGCCCATGGGCACACCGACGATTTCCTTGAGGTGTCGGTCAAGAGCGAATCTCCGATAAGAAGCGAGACACGCCGCGTGCGCCTTGAAAATACCGACGGAAAGCTCTGCTTCGGCGTGCTTGACGAGAACTTTTCAGGCTAAATTCGGCAAAAATCTCCTCAAAAAAACTTTTTTAAAAAATTTTAAAAAAACTCTTGCAATTTCATTTCAAATATGGTATAATAATTTCTGTTCTATGAGTTCATAAATCTAAACGATAAAGATATGCGCGTTTGTGCATTGTAGGAGGTGTCAATATGGCAAAGTGTTGCGTTTGCGGAAAGGGCGTTGTTTTTGGACAGGCAGTTTCCCACTCTCATCGTAAAACAAACAGAACTTGGAAGCCCAATATCCGCAAGGTAAAGGCTATGGTCAACGGTACTCCTAAGACCATCGCTGTTTGCTCCAGCTGCCTTCGTTCTGGCAAAGTTACCAGAGTTTAATTGCTCGGTAGAATCCTATTTGCCCTCGGCAAAGCGGATCAAGATAAAAAGCAGGTTCGTAAATGACGAAGCTGCTTTTTTATTTTCTTTTTAAGGAGTAGATATGAGTGAAAACATAAATACCCTCGCACTTCTCGGAGAGGACGCGCCACAAATAATAGCCGATGCCCTGCACGCGCTTGGATTTTCGGTAAGATCGCTTCCCTGCGACTCACGACTTGCTCGACCTGTGCGCTCGCACACCGATATGCTGATGCTTCCTGTCGGTAGCACGGTCTTTACCTCAAGCGAATATCTCTCTGCCGCTCACGGTATATTTGACGAGCTTGAGCGCCTCGGATACGAGATCGTAGCCTGCGACACCAAGATAGAAAGCGAATATCCGCACGACGTCGCGTTTGACGCGCTCGTGCTGAAGAGCGCTATCATCGCCCGTCTTGATAGCCTGCCCGACGAGGTCAAGGCTCACGCGGCGAATATGGGAATTGCTCTACTTGATACCAAGCAAGGCTACGCCAAATGCTCGGCGGTAAGAGTGAGCGAGAGCGCGGTGATCACGGCAGATAAGAATATCGCAAAGGCGGCAGAAACAGCAGGCGCAGACGCACTTCTGATAAGCGCCGCACCCGAGAAAATACGCCTTGACGGATACGATTACGGATTTATCGGCGGCGCCTCGGGCGTGCTTGAGGACACCGTATATTTCACGGGAGATATATCATCCCATCCCGACGCCGAGCGCATAGCAGAGTTCTGCAAAGCGCACAAGAAGAAGATGATCTCGCTCTCAAGCGAGCCTCTCAACGACGTCGGCGGAATATTCTTCTTTCCGAGAATAAATTAAAAAGCCAAAATGTTTTTTAACAAGCATCGCCCCCGCGAAAAAGGACAGAGATCGTTCTCTGTCCTTTTTGTATTATATTCTCTTCTCACCCACAAACAGTAAATGATTCGTCATACCGAGCAGCTCAGGCTTCTCGCAGATGTAGAAATGGTAGCGGAGATACTGTTTATAATCCTCGTCGCTCATTTCGTTGATCCTTGCCGCCAAAAGCTCGCTTGCTCCGTCGGATGCAACCTCGTGTAAAATATTTATATCACCATCAGATAGAAGCTTTCTTGCCGCACCAACCGTATGGAATACAAACGGAAAGTCGTTAAGTTTGAAGGTCTCCTTATCGTAATCGCCGTTGCTGAAATAATTAGCGTCGTATCCGAACTCGGTCAAAAAAACAAAGTCATTTGAAATAAATGCGAAGAAGATCTTACCGCCGTCCTTGCAGACACGCTTTGCTTCGCTGATGCATTTCTGTTTATCCGCATCATTTGCAAGATGATAAAGCGGACCGAACAGAAGGACAATATCAAACGACTTATCTGCATAGCGAGAGAGGTCAAGTGCATTACCTTGAACGAGGTCGATCTTATCTTCGGGTGTGAGCTTCTTTTTGAAAGCGGCAATATTGGCATCGGCAAGCTCAAGAGCCGATACCTCATAACCCTTACGGGCAAAGTAAAGGCTGTATTCTCCAGCGCCTGCACCGATGTCGAGTATCTTGTCGCCCTCTTTCAAATATTTTTCTATGTAGTGAACGGTAGTCAAAAATTCAACCCGTGCGGCTTTAGAATGATTGAGCCTTGCATCCTCGTTGAATATATCATAGGTTCTGTTTACACGTTCACTTTCGTTTTCTATTTTTGCAAGTTGTTCGAAGTCCATTCGTATTCTCCTTTATGTCTCTCGCAAATACTTCTGCATATAGAACTCGTTCCGATAAGTACCGTCCTTGAGCTTGAACGTATTGGGTTTTTCGGAAACCACACGAAAGCCGAATTTCTCGTATAAGTGCCTTGCACGATCATTACCCTCGATAAACTCCAGCTCCATGATCTCAATTCCTCGATTCTGTGCTGCAGTAACAAGCTCCTCAAACATTGCAGAACCGATTCCGAGATTCCAGTAGTCTTTGAGAATCGCAATAGCGATGGTTGCTCTGTGCGAGGTTTTCATGCCACCTCTAAAGCTGATTTCACAGTTGCCTGCAACCTCACCGTCAACATAGCAGGTGATTCCCAGGGTATCGGGAGAGGAGCGCATACGATTTACCCATGATTCCTCTTGCTCGATGGTGATATTCCATTCTTCGGGATAACGTGCGAGATATTCAGTTTCGCCACACGATTTCTTTATATAGTTAAGTAACTTTTCCGCATCCTCAACACACGGACTTTTCAAAATAGCAGTTATGCCGTTTTTTAAGGTTATTTGTTTATCTTCAAATATCATTTTGATACTCCTTAACAAGTAATGTTAGTCTTCCTTTAGATTCAATTCAAACACACCGCCGTCAAACACAATATCATTGCCGTCTGCATCCTTGTAGAACGACACCTTTTCCGTTTCGATCAGCTCAAAGCCCAAGGATTTGAGAAGCGAAACAGAGGGCGTATTATTGATTGCTGTGCCTGCGGTCAGCCTTTTGGTGCCAAGCTCACGCATATAGTCAATGAGCGCCAAGTGGCTTTCCTTTGCGTAGCCCTTGCCGTGATAAGCGGAGTGGAAGCAATAGCCGATCTCGTGTCCGTTCTCTCGGATGTTAAAGGCACTATAACCGATCACGGTATCTCCAAGGCAGATAGCAAAAAACATATGCTCGGTGCCGCTGTTCGCCGCCGCCCATTTTGCAATTCTCGGCTGAACGTCCTCGTCATCGGTGTTGTGCGGCGTATCGTACTGTGAAAAGGCGGAAGAGTTAAAGTCCACCCATATTTCTTTTATGCTTTTCCAATCATCCGCTACGATGTGGCGGATGGTAAGTCTTTCGGTTTTAAGTATCATAGTTCTTTTCCTAATTTAGAAGTCGGCGGCGACTCGGCGAACCGAATCGCCGCCCTTTTGTTAGTTATTCAATGTGTGCGAAAGTTGTACCCAAGGCAATGTCAAAGCCAAGTGCTTGATACATCTTTTTATCACACGGGGCACAGCATACCGTTAAGCTCGATATGCCATTATCCTTGCACCAAGCCTGTGCAGCCTGTGCTAATTTACGAGCAATACCTTTGCCACGGAAAGCCGGTTCGATGTAAAAATCCTCATATACGCCCGTGTCCGAGCAAGAGAAGGTAGAATAGCATTTTACAACGCTACACATACCGACAGCACGGTATCCACGCTTTGCAACAAAGAAAGTAATCTTGCCGTCCTTGACAGCTTGCTGAAGCTGTTTCTGCTTGTCCTCTGTGAGTGATTCTTCACCGATGTCTTTTTTGAAGCCGTTTTCCAATTTCAATAGCTGCCAATCGGTTGGATTGTCCAAGACCTCTACGGTGAAAGGCGTTTCATCGTTTGGTGGCAAAATCATCTACGGCTCGCCCCATTCGTCAACACCGTTCTCAATGAAACCTACACTTTTCCAAAAGTGCAGGCGGCGATCATTACCGCCATAATTCAATTCCGCATAGAGTGCGCAATTTTCCTCTGCCCAATTCAACAGAACTTTGGCACATTCTTTGCCTGTACCGTTTCCACGATATTCCGGATACACGCAGTATTCCATAATGAAGCATTTGCCATCCTCGGAAGTGTAGATCACCGGCAAGGCAAAGCCTATGTCTTGTCCGTCCCGCTGAAAGAACAGATAGTAGCATCTATCTTGCGTTCTGCCGTGGATTTGTTGCATCGTAGATCGGTATTCATCACCGAGGAAGTAATCTCTTTCCTCAGCGTTTGGGTCGGGAAACATATCCCGTTTGTAATAGGTGTGAAGCTGCTCCCAAAAGAGAGCAACGTCGTTTTCCGTGATCGCTTCACGGATGGTGATTTGGTTTTCCATTTTGTTTCCTCCAAAATTTTATTCGGAGGGTTAGGAAGCGTGAACCCTCCATACACGACTCATTTTCATAAAAAACCACCCTTTCTGTTTCGTATTTGTATTCAAAACACTTGTAAGTGTTGATACATCAATTTGATAGTTATAATTTAAGTACCGCATCAAGGCAGAGAGTCAGCGCATATTCGTATGCGTTGCCGCCCCAATTTCGCTCGTCGTATTTATCAACGTCGGCAAGGCTGTCTGCGGTGTAGAGTATCATTCCCCACGTTGCACCTCTGAAAGAGGCAACGGCGGCAAGAGCCGAACACTCCATTTCAACGACGGAGCAACCTTCGCTCTTTCTGTATGCAACCTTTTCCTTGGTTTCACGGAAGAATCCGTCCGTTGACCAAGTGATGACTTCTTGATATTTCATTCCGTGTTCAAGCACGGTTTCTTCGATAGCTTTCCTTGCTCTGTCGTTGACCTCCATAAAGCGTGAAGGGGGCGCATAGTGATAGGACGTTCCTTCGTCGCGGAGAGACTTGCAAGGAACAAGAAACGTGCTTTCGGGGAATTTTTCAAGCGCACCGCAAGAACCTGCGGAGATGATCTCGCGCACACCGTAGCCGATCAGCCAATCAAGTATCTGTGCCGCAGGTGCAGCACCCACGGGAGCTTGGCACAGTACGATTTCTTCACCCTTGTATTTCGTTACGTAGATGGGGAAAAGTTTCGTTGCGCTGACGAACTCAGAGACTTTTCGTGTTTCCGTCTTGCTGGCGTATTCGTCGATATACTCACCGAGAAAAGCAAAAACGCACTTTTTCGGGAGCTTCAAGTCTAATTTTTCGTGAGTGGGGTTGATGACCGCCGTTTCCTCGGTATCAAACTCCAATATCGGTATTTCGTTTTTTATAATGCTCATTTTTTCTCCAATTCAAAAATAAAACGGGGTTACAACATTCTCCGCCCCTACGGGCGAGATAGAATTTTTGATTATTCTCCTTTTAAAATCAGCAAAACATCCCTATCGGCAGGGTGTGGAGTATGGTGTGGGTTGATCTTGCGAAGTCCTGCTCGGTGGTGGCGGGTAAGAGTCTGATGCG
>CALCTA010000041.1 GCA_937893945.1 uncultured Clostridia bacterium
TATCTCCGCTATTTTTTATTTTTCTATTGCGAAATCTGTGGCATTATGGTAAAATATTAGTATCCTGAGAGGGGGGTCGGAAATGAAAAAGTATCTGAACAAAAGAAGTCTTTACGTTCTGATATCGGTAATAATTTGCGCGGGCGGAATGAGCCTTGTCGACGGCATCCTGCGCCCTCAGTATTTTATAAAATCGCTTATCAAGATCGCGCTCTTCCTGCTTGTCCCCCTCGTCTATTTTCTGGTCAACCGCGCCGAGCTCGGAGAACTTGGAAAGCTCTTCAAGCCCCGACGCCGCGAGCTTTTGCTCTCGTTCTCTCTCGGGCTTGGCATCTTTGCAGTCATACTCGGCGGCTACTTTCTGCTTCGCGGTGTGATAGACTTCTCGGGTATCGCGGGAAAGCTCACAGGAGACGTCGGAGTCAACCGCGACAACTTCGTTTTCGTCTCTCTCTACATCTCGTTCGTCAATTCCCTGCTTGAAGAATTCTTTTTCCGCGGATTTGCCTTTCTCACGCTCAAGCGCAACGCTACGCGCAAGTTTGCGTATAGCTTCAGCGCACTTGCATTCTCGCTCTACCACGCTGGAATGATGATCGGTTGGTTCGACATCGGCATAGTGCTCCTCGCGCTTGCAGGGCTTTACGTGGGCGGTGTGATATTCAATATTCTCAACGAAAAAAGCGAGAACATATACGCCTCCTGGCTCTCCCATATGTTCGCGAATTTTGCTATAAATACCATAGGCTTTATTCTCTTTGGAATAATTTAGCCCGAAAGGAATCATATGTACAAGGAAATATCCAAATTTATAATCTACCGCGACGCGACCGAGAGCAATATACTCTCAAAGCTCGGTAAAATATTCTGCGATTTTGAAAACGGCACGGATACACCCGAATCGCTCCGCACACGCATATACGCCGAGGTGCGCCGCTTACTTGAGGTAGCAACCAAGTACGGCTTTGACAATAACCTCTGGCACAATTATCTTACCTTCCTTATCATCACCGACGAAAACCCATTCAGCCTTACCTATGAGAAGGCAGGCAAGCAGGAGGGTACGGTAAACGGCTTTGCCATCAATGATTTCAGCGTTTTCAAGGCTCTGTTTGACTTTGACTTCTCGCATATTGAGAAGGCTCTTGAGATAAACTGCTTCTCTACCCTCTCAAGCTACCGCGCTATAACCAAGCGTGAGCAGATATTCAACAAGAACGTCAGCGAGAAGGTACGCGCGCTGAGTGCCGAGATAGAGGCGGCAGCCGACGGCGAGGCTGTTTTTGAGGCGGTCGCTCGCTTCTACAAAAATTACGGTGTCGGAATGTTCGGACTTAACAAGGCTTTCAGAATTGAGAGCGACGACGACGGCAGAAATATGAGGATCCGCCCCATAACCAATATGGAGCCCGTTCATCTTTCAAGTCTTATCGGCTATGAGCTTCAGAAGAAGGCGCTTATTGAGAATACTGAGGCATTTGTTGAGGGACGGGGCGCTAACAATATTCTGCTCTACGGAGACAGCGGTACGGGAAAATCCACGAGCATCAAGGCTATCGTAAATCAGTATTACGATAAGGGCCTTAGAATGATTGAAATATACAAGCATCAGTTCTGCAATCTCTCGCGAGTTATTTCCGAGATAAAGAACCGCAACTACCGCTTCATTATTTATATGGACGACCTCTCGTTTGAGGAGCAGGAGATAGAATACAAGTACCTGAAGGCGATAATCGAGGGCGGCGTTGAGAACAGACCCGACAACGTGCTTATCTATGCTACCTCAAACCGCAGACATCTTATCAAGGAGACCTGGAAGGACAGAAATGACGCAACTCAGGACGGAGATATCCACCGATCCGAGACTATTGAGGAAAAGCTCTCGCTCGTCAATCGCTTCGGTCTCTCTATCGGTTATTTCAAACCCTCTCGCCGAGAATTCGACGAGATAGTCCTGGGACTTGCCGCAAGATATCCTCAGATAACTATGGGTGAGGATGAAATAATAGCGGCGGCACACGTTTGGGAAATGAGAAACGGCGGCATTTCGGGAAGAACCGCCCAACAGTTTGTAAATCATCTTTTAGGACAGTGCAAATAAAAAAGATCAGAGCAGATCAAGTCTGCTCTGACCTTTTTTTATTGAAAAATTCTTGCAACAATTCCCTGCACTCTTTCTCACACAAACCGTTCTCTACAGAAAACGAGTGATTAAAGGGGTAAGAGTTGAAGTTTATCACGCTTCCGCAACAGCCCGCAAGCATATCCTTTGCGCCAAATACCACGCGGTCTATCCTTGAATTGACGAGCGCGCCCGCACACATCGGGCAAGGCTCAAGAGTTACGTAAAGAGTACAGCCGTGAAGTCTCCAGCTTCCTCTTTTCTTGCACGCCCCCTCTATCGCAAGTACCTCGGCGTGAGCTATCGCGCTATGCTCGTTCTCACGGAGATTGTGCGCCTCTGCAAGTATCTCTCCGCTTGCGTTATCAACTACGACAGCGCCCACGGGTATCTCGCCCATATCTGCCGCCATTCTCGCCTGCTCCAAGGCTTTTGTCATATAGTAAATATCGTTGTTAGTCATTTCCGCCTACTTTCTGTAATAGACGTAGTACGCCACCACTGTGCGCTCTCTGCCGCCGCTTTCAATATCGGGGCCCGTCAGCACAACACCGTCCTTTGAAAGAAGCTCCCATATTTGAAGATCATCCACCTTACAGCGAAACAGCACCTTTGCCGAGGCGTAAACTATAAACTCGTCGTTGCGGATATTAAGACCGCCGTTTCGACCTATGACCTCATCAACGTTATCCTTCTTCTCGGTAACGTACTTTATGTGCTGCCCTTCTACCGAGCGTGCCATTTCCCAACGGAACTTCTTACTGTTGGGATCAAGCTTTTTTCTGCCGAAAAGTCCCATTTCTCTCTCCGTCCTTATATCTTTCTGAGTATCACGGCACTCACCGCCCCGACCTTGCCGTCGTAAGCCTTGCCGCTCACAAGATCCTTCCATTTGCCCTTAAGCTTATATTCTGCCGCTTTGCTATCGGCATTTGCGATAACGCATATCTCACCGTTCTCACTGCTTCTTCTGTAGCAAAGCACGCCACCGTCAGCGTATTCTACCGAGAACTCACCCGTAGCAAGCAGGTCGGAATTCTCACGTCTTATCTCGCCAAGGCGTCTGTAATGTGCTATAAGGCGCTCGTCCTCTCTGCCCCATGGATACGGCAGGCGGCAGAAGGGATCGCGATATCCCTCAACTCCCGCTTCGTCGCCATAATACACCGACGGAACGCCATAGACCGTATATTGTATTGAAGCGGCAAGCATAAGTCGCTTGATAGCCGCCGCACGCTCGCATTCGCTCAATCTCTTCGCGGCAAGCTCACTGCCCGTTCCCTCGGTTATTTCGGTGCTTTGCTTTCCAAGAACCGTCAGAACTCTCTCTGTATCGTGAGTGCCGACAATATTCATCAGGCAATCCGAAACGTGCTTAGGGTAGGTAGAATATATTGACTTAAGCACATCCGCGAAAGACTTGGCATCCTTTTGAATGATATATCCAAGCACTCCGTTGCGGAACGGATAATTCATCACGCTGTCAAGCTGAGCGCCGCGCAGATATCTTCTGCGCTTTCCGTAAGCCATCTTCTCGGCGGCGTTTTCCCACACCTCACCGATAATAACAGCCTCTCCGTCGCTGGCTCTCTTTACGCTTTCCGCGAACTCGTCAAGAAATAGATCGGACAGCTCGTCAGCCACGTCAAGCCGCCAGCCCGCAACACCCTGTTTTATGTAGTAAGCGCCAACTCCGTCCTCTGCTGTGAAGAAGCGTCGGCAGCTCTCGTTTTCGTGATTGAGGCGAGGAAGTATCTTTATTCCCCACCAGCTTTCGTATTTGTCTTTGTCGTTGCCAAAAGAGTACCAACTACGGTACTGAGAGCTCTCGTCGGAATACGCGCCCTTACCGCCATACTCACCGTACTTATCAAAGTAGCGGCTGTTATCTCCCGTATGGTTGAACACTCCGTCGAGAATTATCTTTATATCCGCCTTCTCTGCCTTAGCAAGCAGATCAAGAAAGGCTTCTCTTCCGCCGAACATCGAATCTATCTCGTAGTAATCGGCGGTGTCGTATTTGTGATTTGAATATGCCTTGAATATAGGGTTGAGATATATAATTCCCACACCCATAGACTTGAGATAATCTAACTTCTCAGCCACTCCCCAGAGATTTCCGCCAAAGAACATATTGTTCTTGACCTCTCCGCCCGCAATTTCGGCATACTGCGGCACTCCGCTCTCCCAGTCGGGATTGATGATAACGTCGTCTCGCTTGCCCACCTCTCCCTCGCCGACGGCAAATCTGTCAACGAATATCTGATACATCGTTCTGCCCGAGAACCAGCTCGGTGTCTTAGCATCAGCTCTATATACAAGCAGCATAAAGCGTCGATCTGAGCGGCAGGATATCTCAAAATCAACGTTATTATAGGTTGAAGTAAAGAGCGTATCAAGTCCGCGAAGAAAGATCAGCTCGTAAAAGAATATACCGTCCTTGTCCTTGCCGCAAAGCTCTGCGGTATTCACGCTAAGGCTGTAAACATCCACCGCTCCGTCGGTAGAAATAAAGGCAAGCGGCATATCTCTATCAGGCTCTCCGTCCTTATTGATGCGAAGAACCACAGCCGAAGCGCCAAGTCTTCTTGGCACTTCGGCTATAAGATCAAAGGTCTCTCCAAAAGCGAAGCTTCCTCTTCCCGACACGTCTCTCTTTTCTATTCTTTTGCGTATTGTAGGCAGACACTCTGCCCAATCGGAAATTCTCGTCAGCATCGCCCTAAATTTTCCTCTGTTTTTATTTTACTTGTCCGTAAGTCTCTTGATTCCCCAGATGTTCTCGGCGTACTCGTTGATAGAACGGTCCGCGCCAAAGAAGCCCGAGCCTGCGATATTCATAAGCGACATACGGTTCCACTTTTCCTTGTCAGCGTAGTCCCTCACCGCTCTGTCGTGTGTCATACGGTAGGACTCAAAGTCCGCAAGGCACATAAAGGGATCGGCAATTCCGGGGCCCTTGGTAAGATAATTTGCGATATCAGCGAAGGACTCGCCCGCAAAGCCAACCGTGAGAGCGTTGATTATGCGCTGTATCTTCTGGTTGCAGGTATAGAACTCTGCGCTGTTGTAGCCTCTCTGCCAGAGATCGTCAACCTCGGCACTTGTAAGTCCGAATATATACATATTCTCCTTGCCTACCTCAGCAAGCATCTCGACGTTTGCGCCGTCAAGAGTACCTATAGTCATAGCGCCGTTCATCATAAGCTTCATACAACCCGTTCCGCTCGCTTCCTTACCCGCCATAGATATCTGCTCGCTTATCTCAGCCGCGGGAACGAGAGCCTCTGCCATACTTACGTTGTAGTCCTCAAGGAAGGCTACCGCAAGCTTACTTTTAGCAACGGGGTCGTTCTCTATCTCCTTGCCGAGACAGTAAATGAGGTTGATTATTCTCTTAGCGTGGTAATATCCGGGAGCCGCCTTAGCGCCAAACATAAAGCTTATCGGCTGGAAGTCGGCGTTCGGGTTATCCTTGATATCAAGGTAAAGCCCGATTATATTGAGAACGTTGAGAAGCTGTCTCTTATACTCGTGCAGACGCTTTATCTGAACGTCATACATAGAATGGGTATCTATAAGCTTACCTGTCTTGCGGTAAAGCAGATTGGAGAACTCTATCTTGTTCTGATGCTTTATCGCTCTTACGCGGTCAAGCACCTCTTTATTGTCAGCAAATTCCGCAAACTTATTAAGCTGAATAGGATCGTGGCGATAGCCCGTACCGATAGTCTCGTCAAGAAGTCCTGCAAGCTTGGGGTTAGAATAGCAGAGCCAACGGCGGTGCGCAATACCGTTCGTTACGTTTCCGAATCTCTCGGGATACATAGCGTAAAAGTCCTTGAAGATAGACTTTACGAGAATATCCGAGTGGAGCTTTGAAACGCCGTTAACGTAATGAGATCCGATAACGCAAAGGTTAGCCATACGAACCTGTCCGTAGCCGATAATGCTCATTGCGGAAATTCTGTTCCAGTTGCCCGGGAAGGCGTTCCACGCGTCCTTGCAGAAGCGCTCGTTTATCTCCTTGATAATAGAGTATATTCTCGGGAGACGGAGCTTGAAGAGATCCTCGTTCCACTTCTCAAGTGCCTCGGGCATTACGGTATGGTTGGTGTAGGAGCATATCTTTACTACCATATCCCACGCTCTTTCCCAAGAGATGAAATAATCGTCGATGAGTATTCTCATAAGCTCGGGAATGCAGAGTGCGGGGTGAGTATCATTGATGTGGATAGCTATCTTCTCTGCAAGATTGTCTATCTTACCGTAAACCGCCATGTGATCGTGTATGATGCTCTGGCAGGATGCGGATACGAGGAAGTACTGCTGAGAAAGTCTGAGCAGTTTTCCTTCAAGATGGTTATCCGAGGGATAAAGCACCTTAGAGATAGTCTCGGCGTTAGTGCTTTCCTCCACTGCCCTTGCATACTGTCCCTGAGTAAAGAGACTCATATTGAAGTTTCTTATATCTCTTGCCTTCCACAGGCGCAGACGGCTCACAGCCTTACTGTCAGCACCCGAGACCATCATATCGTAAGGAACAGCCTCTATCTCCTCGCAGTCCTCGTAGATGACCTCCATATGTCCCTCGCGCCATTCCTCTCTTACGCGTCCTCCCATCTTGATGTGATAGGTTCGGTCGGTTCTTGGAACTAACCATACCTCTCCGCCGGGGAGCCATACGTCAGGAAGCTCTACCTGAATACCGTCAACTATCATCTGCTTAAAGAAGCCGTATTCGTAGCAGATAGAAAATCCTGTTGCGGGGTAATCGAGAGATGCGAGCGAGTCCATAAAGCAAGCGGCGAGACGGCCAAGACCGCCGTTGCCAAGACCTGCGTCGGGCTCACATTCAAACATATCGTTGAGATCTATACCGTACTCTCCGAGAGCCTCTCTGTACTCCTCCATAAGTCCGAGATTTCCAAGGCTCGTCTTGAGTGAACGTCCAAGCAGGAATTCCATACACATATAGTAAACTCTCTTAGACTCCGTCTTGTTTACCTCGTGCTTGAAATCGTTTCTCTTAGAGGTGAGCATATCTCTTACGGTCATAGCGACCGCCTTATACATCTGATCCTTAGATGCTTCTGCAGGTGTGCATCCGAAATATCTCGAGAGCTTAGTCTCTATGTTGTCCTTCACCTGCATAGTGGTAAGTGCTGTGTTTTCCATTGGTTTCGCGTTTCCTTTCAGACAAAATTCTGGGCACCCGAAAACGCAACAGCTTTCGGGTGTCCGAATCTATTATTGCTTTAGTTTTTATCTTAGTTATTCTGCCAGAGCTTATTGTACATCTCCAAATAGCTGTTTGCAGAATTCTTCCATGAGAAGTCTATTCTCATGATCTTGCCTACGAACTTACGGCGAAGCTCGGCATCGTTCCAAAGGTCGATAGCCGCGCCCGTGCGCTCCTCAAGCTCGTATGAATCGTAGCCTGCAAAGGTAAATCCGTTGCCCTTTATCTTATCCCCGTCGAGCCAATAGCCCTTGATGGAATCGTAAAGTCCGCCGGTCTCACGAACTACGGGTATTGCTCCGTAGCGTGAAGCGATCATCTGCGAAAGTCCGCAGGGCTCGCTCTTTGAGGGCATCAGGAAAATGTCGCTTGCGGCGTATATGCGCTTGGACAGATCTCTGTCGTAGGTGATAAGCGCTCTGACTTTGTTCGGGAAGGTCTCCTCAAGTCCTCTGAAGAATATCTCATACTCGCTCTCGCCCTTGCCGAGAACCACGAGCTGAACGTCTCTCTCTCCAACAAGGCGATAGATCATCTTTGTAACGAGGTCAAGTCCCTTGTGAGAAGCAAGACGGGAGATAAGAGAGATCATAGGAACGTCCTCTCTCTCGGGGAGTCCAAGTTCCCTCTGAAGCGCCGTCTTATTCTCGTATTTCTTTCCCTGCGAACGCCATGTGTAGTTTTTGGAGATAGCGTTATCTGTAGCAGGATCATAGTACTTATAATCTATACCGTTAAGAATTCCCAAGAGCTTGTCGCTTGAGTCGCGAAGAATTCTGTCAAGTCCGTGAGCGTATTCGGGAGAGCATATCTCCTCGGCATATCTCTGGCTGACAGTCGTAACGAGATCGGCTGAGACGATCGCTCCCTTCATAAGATTGATGCAGCCGTCGTATTCAACTATATGCCTTGATCTATGGTCAAGCTCGAACACGTCTCCGAGTATAGCGAAATCGTACTTTCCCTGATATTCGATATTGTGGATAGTGAACACCGTCTTGATGTTCTCATATCCTGCCACTGCTCTGAACTTCTCGTTGATATAAACGAGCGTGAGCGCGGCAGACCAGTCGTGCGCGTGAACTACGTCGGGGTAATAGCCTACAAGTCTCGGAAGCTCTGCGGCAACCTTTGAGAAGAAGGCAAATCTCTCACCCTCGTCGCCGTAGCCGTAAAGAGTTTCACGGTCAAAATAATATTTGTTATCAACGAAGTAATAGGTCGCGCCGTCCTTGACAAGCGAGTATATTCCACAATACTGACGTCTCCAGGAGAGAGCTACCTCGCCCTCGTAAACGAGCGTCATCTGTGAGCGCCAGCTCTCAGATACCGAGCGGTAAAGCGGCATAACAACTCTTACGTCTGTCTCACCGCCGCTTGCCTCTATAATAGCCGACGGAAGCGAGCCAAGCACGTCGCCAAGTCCTCCGGTTGCCGCGAAGGGCATTACCTCTGCTCCGACAAAAAGTAATTTTTTCATTCCTCTCATATCCTTTCCTTTAATTTTAGCACTGCCTGTCCTTATCAGACCATCGCGCCCTTGGATATGAAGAAAGGCATACTCTCGTGTCCCGAAAGAACGCGGTTGTTACGGATAACAACGTTCTTGTCGGTTATTACACAGTTGAGAGATACGTTATGTCCCGTGAAGGTGTCCTGAAGAAGAATAGAATTCTTGATAACTGTTCCCTTACCGACGTGTACGCCTCTGAAGATGATAGAATTCTCTACCGTACCCTCGATAACACATCCGTCAGCAACGTAGGAATTTGTTACCTTAGAGTCCTCGGAATACACCGTAGGAGCGGAATTACGAAGCTTTGTGTGAATAGGACTGTCCTTAGTGAAAAGTCCGTGGCGTACTTCGGGATCAAGAAGCTTCATAGAGCAATCGAAATAGCTCTCAAGCGATGTTACCTGCAAATAGATACCGTCGTAGTGGTAGCAGTTTATACGTGCGCGGTTCATGCGGCGAGCGATTATGTCCTTATAGAAATGGTTGTAGCCGTGAGCAGCCGCGTCATTGATAGCGTTCATAAGGAAGAGACGGTTAGCAACGAGGATATTGGTGCTTATCTCGGCGTCTCCCTCGTGCTCAAGGTATGCAGAGACCTCGGTAGCCATTCCGTTTTCATCGCACTTTACCTCGGTAGCTCCCTCAGAAGATACCTCCTTTGCGGATCTTACGGTTCGCGTTACTATAGTTACGTCAGCGTTCTTCTTTACGTGATCGTCAATTACCTTAGTCAAGTCTATATTGCAGATACCGTCGCAGTCCGAAAGAACTATATACTCCTCGTTACATCTGGAGATGAAGCTGGTAACTCCCATAAGCGCCTCAAGTCTTGTGGAGTAAAGCTTTGCGGCATTCGCATTGCTATACGCGGTAATAAACGGGGGAAGTATTCTGATACCGCCCGAGCGGCGCGCGAGATCCCAGTCCTTACCCGTACCGATATGGTCCATAAGAGACTGGTAATTGTTATGTGTGATTATTCCTATCTTAGTGATACCCGAATTTACCATATTGGAAAGTGGGAAATCTACGAGGCGGTAACGGCAGCCGTAAGGTACCGATGCCATAGTACGAACACTCGTAAGCTCGGGAATAGCGGAATTATGAATGTTAGAAAAAATCAAGCCTGCTACTGACATGTCTTACGCCTCCTTTACTAAATCTGCGCTATCGTATATCATAGCGCCGTCCGCAACGGCAGTTCCGTCAGGAACGCTGATGCCCGTACCGATGACCGCAATTCCCTTTGCTTCCTCACGGGACTTACCGACCGTACATCCCTTTCCGACCTTTACGTCGGAATCGAGTAT
>CALCTA010000042.1 GCA_937893945.1 uncultured Clostridia bacterium
CCGCAGAGAGCGAAATCTCCTAACCGGCGCTTTTCTTTTTGCTAAGCTTTTTCTTTTGGCTGGAGCAGGAGCGCGCCCGTTGGGGGATTTCGCTCGTGCGCGAGCGACCAAGGCGCCGCCTTTGGAAACCGCAAGCTTTTTGAAAAAAGCTTGAGCAAAAACTTTTGACGGCACTTCGCTTCAAATCCTGCCGAACAGCGCACAAGTATAGAGATCGCCGCAGCTCATTTGAGCTGCGGCGAATTGTATTTAAGAATAGACGATCAAAGAACCTCGTTGAAAGCTCCTGTCTTGCCCTTGTTGTCATAGGAGTGCCAAGCGATAGCGATGTCCTTGTCAAAGTTGACGTAGAGCTTCTGACCTCTCATGCCGCCCTTAGCGTATCCGCTTCCGCAACGGTTGAGCTCGTAATTGTTCTCGATAACCATCTTTATCCACTCTTCAGAGATGATGCGCTGTCCGTTGTAGCAGCCGCCGTCAAGGTAAATTCTGCCGAGCTTGACCATGTCGCGAGAACGGATGTAAAGACCTGTTGCGCCCATGAAGTGTCCTGCGGGGCACTTGGAGAATGCTACTTCTCTGCAATCTATCTTGTTGAAGAGACGGTCGATAAGGAGATTATCAAGCGGAATGCCGCTTACCTTTGCAACTACTCTTGAAACAAGGTAGAATGCGGCGTCGGTATATACAGACTTCTCGCCGGGCTCATATACGAGGGGCTCGGAGAGAGCCTTCTTGAGAAAGTCCTGAGTTTCGTACTTGGTGCAGTCCTCAACGTCGATGTCAAGGAAGCCGTGCTCAAAGCCAGCGCGGTGGCGCATGAGGTGATGCAGAGTTACCTTCTTCCAGGGAGTGCTGTCGATACCGTACTCCTTGAATTCCTCTGCGAATATATCTGCGAGATTATCCTCGGGGGTCAGCTTTCCGTCGTCGTAGAGCATACCTACTGCGGTAACGCAGAAGAATTTTGCTACGGAGTAGGCGTTCTGACAGGGGTTGCCGGGGTTGACGGTTGCGTTTTCAATACCGTCCTTGGTGGAAACGGCGATCGTATATACGGGGACCTCCTCGTTTTTTGCGATCTCTACAAGTCGCTCAAGTGTGCTGTTCATTTTAATATCGTCCATTTGTTACACCTCCATCTTTTGCATAACGATACGTACTAATTATAATATTATTTTAATGCTTTGTCAAGGGTATAATTATATAAGAACGAAAATATTAACATTTTGAAAAACCCCTTGCTTTATTTGGAGAGTTGTGGTAAAATATATTAAATAGTAAATTTTACGTTTGAAAGGGCTTTTAAATGAAAAACTTTTTTAAGATAATCGCTTTGGCGCTCGTTATTATTATGGCGCTTACGCTTTTCGCGGGCTGCGCAAATAAGACATCCGCAGACGACGCCGAGGGCGAATGGGAAAACATATCCTGGTCATATAAGAAGGATAGCAAAACGCTGACTATCTCGGGCGGCGGCGCTGTTCCGAGTGCAAAGGATTCTCTTTCTGTTCCGTGGAACAGTATCCGCACATCAGTTGAAAAGCTGAAATTCGTTACTACCGACGACGCGCCCTTTACCTCGGTTGGCGATTACGCCTTCTACGGTATGACCGCGCTCAAGACCTTAGAGCTTCCCGCGGGTGTTACAAGCATAGGAAAATGCTCGTTTGCTTTTTGCTCCGCGCTTGACGAGCTTAAGCTTCCCGATACTCTGACAACTATCGGTGAGAGCGCGTTTGAGGGTTGCCGCTCTATACTTGCGGCAGAGATCCCCGCAAGCGTTAGCGCAGTAGGCGAGCGCGCATTCGCGTTCTGCCGCAGGCTTGAGATCATCACCTTCAGAGGAAAGGTAGCAACGGTTGGCAAGTGGACCTTCAAGGAATGCGAAAATCTTGACTCTGTCAGAATGGATGTATCGGGCGTAAGCTTTGACGAGAGCGCATTTGAGGGCGCGGGCATGGACTCTACCGGTGTAAAGTCGCTCAATACATCTATCGTTTCTATAGTTTGTAAGGATGCCGAGGGCAAGGAGATACAGCGCGATCCAAGCGCAAAGACTCTTGAGCTTGGCGAGAAGTTTACCGTTACCGCTCCCGTGATCGAAGGCTATACAGTCGGAGAAAAGACGAGCGAGGAGGTAGAGGCGGCAGGTGAGGCTATCGTTGTAGAATTCACCTATACGAAGAACGCTACCGAGGAGGAGACCGATGAGCCTGCTCCCGAGGAGACTGATGCCGCAGTCGGAGACGTTTCCGAGAATGAGGATGACGGTATCAAGCCCGGCACGGTCATTATGGTCATCGTGTTCGTGGTAGTTATAGTCGGCATTGCCGTAGGCGCGTTCCTGCTTATGAGAGCCGATAAGAATACCACCAAGGACAGCAGAACCGTCCGCAAGGATAAGGACGACAAGCCTACCAAGGGCGGAAGCTACAATAAGAACTCCAAAAACAAGAAAAAGTAAGAGAGAAGAAAAATGAAAAACAACATTGAGCTTGAGCTTAAGGTCTCAGAGGAGCTTCTCCGCAAATTCCTTTTCGTCTGCGAAAAGGAAAAGCGCAACCCTAACGCGCAGTTCGCGTTTATGGTGAGAAATAACGTAGCTTACTACGAAAAGACAAAGGGAAGAATACCCGACGCCGAGCTTAAGAAAATAGATATTTCCGGATATAAAGAGGAAAACTGATATCTCTGTCGGCGCGAAAGCGCACTAACGGCAAAAATGGATAAAGACCGAGCCAAGCATCTGCTTGGCTCGGTCTTTTGTTGCAAAAACGGAAATTTGGAAGTACCAAACTTTGCTTTGAGCTTTTTAAAACAAAAATATTTCCGAAAACGGAAAAATATTTTGAAAAACTATTGACAAAGGAGTAAAGTGGGTGTATAATGGTACCAAGATGGCACTAAATTCGATAATTTAAGAAATCAGAGAGGTATTGATAATGGCAACCGCAAAGAAGAAAAACGATGCTCCCGTAGCTCCCTTAAATGATGCCGAGGCTAAAAGAAAAGCGCTTAATACGGCGCTTGCACAGATAGAGAAAAAACACGGTCAGGGCTCTGTAATGAGACTTGGCGATAACGCTCAGATGGAGGTTCAGGCTGTCAGCACAGGCTCGATAGCGCTCGACCTCGCGCTTGGTATAGGCGGAGTTCCGAAGGGAAGAATAATCGAGATCTTTGGCCCTGAATCCTCAGGTAAGACCACCGTTGCGCTCCACATAGTCGCAGAGGTGCAGAAGGCAGGCGGAGAAGCCGCGTTTATCGACGCTGAGCACGCTCTTGACCCGGTCTATGCCAAGGCTCTCGGAGTGGATATAAACAACCTGCTCGTTTCTCAGCCCGACTGCGGCGAGGACGCGCTCAATATCACCGAGCAGCTCGTGCGCTCGGGCGCTGTTGATATCGTGGTAGTTGACTCTGTTGCGGCTCTCGTTCCCCGTCAGGAGATAGAGGGAGATATGGGACAGGCGACTGTCGGCGTTCAGGCTCGACTTATGTCTCAGGCTATGCGTAAGCTTTCGGCTATAATATCCAAGAGCAACAGTATCGTTGTATTTATCAACCAGCTTCGTGAGAAGGTAGGAGTTATGTACGGCAACCCCGAGACTACCCCCGGTGGCCGCGCGCTCAAGTTCTATTCCTCGGTAAGAATAGACGTCCGCAAGATAGATTCGCTCAAGAACGGCAACGATATCTACGGAAACCGCGTTCGTTGCAAGGTGGTTAAGAATAAGGTAGCGCCCCCCTTCAAGACCGCCGAGTTTGATATACTCTACGGAAAGGGAATATCGCGCTCGGGCGAGATAATAGATTACGCTATTCAACTTGATATAATCAAGAAGAGCGGTTCGTGGTTCTCCTATGAGGGCGAGAGGATCGGTCAGGGTAAGGACAACGTGCGCAAGCTTATCGAGAGCAAGCCTGAATTCCTTGCTGAGCTTGATGCGAAGATACGCTCTATGAAGGACGCTCTTCCCGAGGCGGCAGAGGAATTTGAGCTTGACGACGATGACGACGAGTTCGACATTCGCACGATGGAAGAGGATCTTTAATGCAGATATTCATAACCTCGGTCTCTGCCGCGGGTAACGATGATATAGCCATATCGGTCGAGATACGCGACGGAGAGCAGGTGCAAAGAGAAAAATTTCTCATTTCCGCTGAGGTCTATGCGAGCATTGGAGTGCAAAAGGGAGAGTGCGACCGAGATACGTACGACCTGCTTGAGAGCGAGGCGCGGATATGCGCCGCGTATAAGCGAGGGCTCTATATTCTCGGCTACGGCTCTTGCTCGGTTCGCGCGATGGTTTCAAAGCTCGTCGCAAAGGGATTTGACAAGACAGATGCCGCGACGGCGGTCGAGCGCCTTAGCGCAAAGGGACTTCTCGTTGAGGAAAATAACGCAAGGCGCGAGGCGGAGCGATGTGCCGCAAAGCTCTGGGGAGAGATAAGGATAGTGTCGCACCTGCGCTTCAAGGGATATAGCGACGAGGCAGTAAAGGATGCGCTTTTCGCTCTTGAGGATAACGGCGTTGATTTCGAGGAAAATTGTGTAAAGCTAATAGAGAGCAAATGCCACGGCAGATCCCTGCCGAGCAGCCGAGATGAGATCCAGAAGCTCATCGCCTCGGTTATGCGATACGGCTACAGCTCGGGCGAGGTAAAGCACGCGCTTTCACATATCGCCAACCGAAAGACGTCGATATACGATTAAAACAAAAAAACGGCAGATTTAAAAATCTGCCGTTTTTTTGTTATATTTAATTATCTTTTATTATAGGAAACTGTTGCCGAGAAATCAATGGTCTTTCCGGGCTCGAGGACTCTGTGTCCCTCGGGTGCGCGGTAATTCAGACCGTTTACCATACCTGCCTGAGGCTCGATGCAGAGAAATCCGCTCTTGCCAAGACCGTTGTAGAGGATCCAATGGTCAAACTGCTCGGAAACGCTGTAGAGGTAATCGCCTATCTGTGTCTCTCTGCCGCTTGCAAGGTAATATCCGTCAACGTTTACGCCCTTAGAGGGGCTGCCCGTAGTATACTGCTTTTCTCTCGGGCCGAGAAGAACGTACTTGCCGGTCGCTCTGCCGTCAACTCTCTCCTGACGCAGAGAGATGGGAAGAATAAACTCCTCAGGCTCAACGAATGTGCTGTGCATGCAGAAAACGACGGGGAGATTGCGAGTGTCGATGTTCTTGATAACGTAGCTCTGAGTAAATCCGCGCTCGTCGAGCGTGTATGTAACCCAGACCTCGCACATAAAGGGGAAGCCCTCGTCGATCTTATCGTAAACGAGCTTCATAGTTACCTCGTTCTCCTTGTGCTCAACGAGCGTGAAGGGACGGGTGTGAACGAAGCCGTGAATGTGGCACTGAGACCAATCCTCGTTGAGAGGAAGCGTGTAGTCATTGCCCTCAAAGGTAAACTTAGCGAAATTGGTGCGGTTAGCGGGGAAGAGGATAGGCGAGCCCTGAAGATAGGGGTTGACGTCAAGCTGAGCCTCGTCGGTCAGCGGAACGAAAACGTCAGCGCCCTTATGACGAAGCGCGATAACGTTACCGCCAAGACGCGCGCAGGCAACTGCTTCCCAATCGCCGTAGGATATAGATACAACGTCCTTAATACTCATAAATAATACCTCGCGAGAATTTTAATTTCAGTAAAATAATTATATACTTTTTTTGCTATCTTGTCAATAATAAAATGCCCCAAATGAAGAATATCTATTGATTTTCAAGGGTGTGTGTGGTATAATTGCGCTATAGAGAATTTTCTATGGGGGTAGATATGAAAAATATAAAAGTCATAGCAATGGATCTTGACGGAACGCTGACTCAGCATAAGACACCGCTCTCTGACGAGCACAGAGCTGTTCTTGAGGCGCTTTCTAAAAAATACAAGCTTTTAATGGTCGGCGCGGGAATGTGCCACAGAATTTTCAATCAGCTTGGAAAATTCCCTATTGATATAATCGGAAACTACGGAATGCAGTACGCCGAGTACAATTCCGAGAGCGGCGAGATAGATATAGTTTTTGACGAGGTGCGCCCCTGCGACCGTCCTCATATGGAACAGAGAGTTACGGCGATGCGCGAGAAATACGGCTTTACCGAGTTTGCCGGCGACAACGTAGAGTATCACAGCTCGGGCTGTGTTACCTTTCCCGTGCTTGGCACTAAGGCAAAGCAGGAGGACAAGCTCGCATTTGACCCCGACAGAAAGAAGAGACGCGCGATATATGCCGATATATGTGAGGTGTTTTCGGATTACACCGTCTTTGTCGGTGGATCGTCGTCCTTCGATATGGCGCCCTTCCCGTTTGACAAGGCTTACGCGCTTTCAAAATATTGCGCCGATCACGGAATAGCACACGACGAGGTAGTTTATATAGGCGACGATTACGGCGAGGGCGGAAACGACGAATCGGTATATAAGTCGGACTTCAATTATCTCACTATTGACGATTACCGCGATTTCCCCGAGGTCGTAAAGGAGCTTTTATAATTCGGAGGAGCTTATGAATTACTGGAGACAGAGCAAGAACAATATATACGTTGCCGCGCACAGAGGCTGGTCGGAGAAGTACCCCGAGAATACCATGCTCGCGTTTCGCGCCGCGGCAGAGCTTGGAGTTGACCAGATAGAGCTTGACGTGCGCTGCACGGCTGACGGCGAGCTTGTGATAATACACGACGCGACGGTAGATCGCACCACAAACGGACACGGAGCGGTCGCTGATATGACGCTTAGCGAGCTTCGCGCGCTTGACGCAGGCTCGTGGAAGGGCGAGGAATTCGCGGGGGCGAGGATACCCACACTTGACGAGTTTATCGCTTTTGCGAGAGAATATCCCGAGATGACCTTTGATTTTGAGCTTAAGGAATACCCCGAGGGAGACCGCGAGGAGCTTGCCTACGGGGTCTGCGACAGAGTGCTTAAGGCTCTCGACGAGAACGGTCTTACCGAGCGCTCGGTGGTCAACACCTTCAGCGGAAAGCTTCATGAGTATATCTACAAAAAGCACGGAATGAAGTACAGACTTCACGTCTATTATCCCATACGTCATCTCGGTACGGATATGACGCTGTTCCCGTACTCATATTCATATTGCTCCTGTGTTTTCAGCGACCAGAAGAGCGATTTTGAATATATCGACAGATGCGGAATACAGCCCTGGGCGGGCGCGTCGGTCAAGGATGACGCGACGGTAGATCTTGCTATCCGCAACGGCGCGGAGCTTATCACCTGCAATAACCCCGACGTAGTTCTCGCACTCCTGAAGCAAAAGGGATATCACGAATAACAAATAAAGCAGTATTTTACTCATTACAAAAGTAAAGTACTGCTTTATCTTTTTAACAACGAATTGATAATTGAAAAAATACGAAAATATGCTATAATAAGACCGTAGGCTTACAAAATATATTTTGGAGGTACGGTATGAATATAAAAATAGGCGCGACTATCAAAAAGCTCCGCGCAGAAAATAATATTACGCAAGAAATGCTTGCTACGGCTATTGGAGTAACTCCTCAGGCGATCTCGCGCTGGGAGTCTGAGGGCGGCTATCCCGATATAGAGCTTCTGCCCGTCCTTGCCGATTTCTTTTTGGTAAGCACAGATGAACTTCTCGGATATAAGCTGTCTGAAAGAGAGGAAGCACTTGCAAATATAAAAAAAGAGCTGCGCCGACTCGCAGAGGTCGGAACACATCAGGAAAGACTTTGCTTTGCGCGCGAGTCATTCGCAAAATTCCCGAGCGACGCGAAGATCAAGGTCTATCTTGCGGCGTGTCTCTCTGACGAATGGAACAACACTCACGAGGAAGCGCTTCACCGAGAAGCAGAAGCGCTCTGCTTGTCTGTTGTTGACGACTGCCGCGATGAAGAGATAAGATATGAAGCTATCTGCACGTTGGCTACTATATATACCGAGGCAGAGGAAAGCGAAAAGGCAAAGGAGATTTTGAATTTTCTTTCTCCGATGAAATATTGCCGAGAGTTCATTCTCGCCTTGGGCGTTGGAGATGATAACACGGAAGTATACAGACAAGACGCGATCGACAAATTGACGGATGCTTTAGGAACATCTATCACAAATTATGCCGATGACGATTCGTTGTCAGAGGATCCGTCTACGTGGGATAGCAGGATAGAGATGCTCAGGATATCAAACCAGCTGTACAAGATGATATACGGTGAGGATCTTATGTTTAACCATACTCGCCTTTCCCGCAATTATTGGCTGATCTCGACCTTTCAGATGGCACAAGGCAAAAAAGACGAGACGCTCGCCTCTCTTGAAAAAATGTGCTATCACGCAACCGAGTATGATAAAGCATATGTAAGCGATCACGGCAAGCACTTCACGTCAGTTCTCACAAATAAGCTTATTTATCCCGAGCCAAGTAAGGACTTTCACGAGCGCACGGAGCACTCGGAGTGCTATCACATGCTCAAAAAGACACAGCACAACAGATACGATTCTATCCGTGAAGAGCCTCGTTTTGCTGCGATCGTTCAGCAATTAAGTCAGTATGTGAGATAAGTTGGCGGTATACATTACGATTAATAATAGAATTTCCCATAATGCACACGCTGAATATGTTAAGAGAAATGTTTGGAACTGCAATTCTGCTGAGTGCAGTCTTACATAAAGCCTCGCCCTATGGGAGAGGTGGCGGCGTATGCCGCCGGAGAGGGTAAAGACAAGATCAAGTTAAAAAATGCCCTCTCAGTCTGCATTCGCAGACAGCTCTCCCAGAGGGCGAGCCTTTGGTTTTTTAACAACTTTTTGTATTATTTCTTCTACGGTAAATTTTTTTATGAGACAAAAAGCTCCGAATTCGAAAGAATTCGGAGCTTTTATTTTTATTTGATCATTCTGTCTGACCGTCAGTTTCACCGCCGGTTTCGCCCTCTGTCTCACCCTCGGTAGCGGGGGGAGTTATACCCGAATCGTATCCGGGAATGAGACAAGCGTCAAGTACGATGTCAAAGGTCTTGCCGTTAGAGGTGTAGAGCAGCTTGGTGTCTCCGTTGGAATCAACGAAGTAAGCGTATCCCTTATCACCCGAACCCATCTCTATGGTGAGAGCGGTTTCGCAGATAACCTTCTTGAAGCCTACCTCTTCCTTGGTTGCGCCGTCGGTTGAGGAGTAGATCTTCAATTCATCGTTAAGCGTCTCAGAGAAATATACCGTGCTTCCGCAAAGGAACATCGAACCGGCATTGGATCTGTGGGACACAGACTTCGAGGTACTGTCTGATGCTTTTCTGAATACTATCTTTCCGCCTGCGGTGGAGGAAGGCTTACTGTAGGTGTAGATGTCTCCCTTTTCTGTGAGAACGAAGGAGTCGATAGTCTTGGCTACTACCACGGAGTCCTCTTCAAAGTTCTTGCTGTTGAGGGGAACTCTTACGAAATCAGCAGATTCGCTGTCTATGTAGTAGAAATACTTTCCGTCGGGAGAGAACTGACCGATCTCGTCAGCGAGCTTGCGCGCCTTCTTACCGTCGTAGAGGTAAGTGGATATGACCTTTTCAGAATCGCCGTCCTCGTCGGTTACCGTATGCTCGGCAACGAAGTACGCGTCTATGAGAGAAGAGGGGCAAACAGTCTTGTTATCGGCAGAGAAGTACTCGAATACACCCTCGCCTATAGCTACGGGCTTCTTTGTTCCTACCTGGTAGATCCAGGAGACCAGCTTGCCGTTGGTGTGAACGTAGCTGAATACTATCTCAGTTCCGTCAACGTTGAGCGCGTTTACAGACTCGTAGGTGTAAGACGTGGACTCAACTATAGCCTTCTGCTCGAAGCTTGCTCCGCGCTTGGAGACCTCTATGTAGTAGAGTGCGTTGGTCTCATCGTAAGCGTAAACGTACGTACCGTCGTTGGAGATAGCCGTAGGAATAAGTCCCTCGGTCTCGCCGATATCGTTAAAGCCTGCGTTGCGGAAATACTTAACTGCAGTGTTCTCGCGATTTCTTCCCGAAAGCTCGGTATATACGACCGTGCTTGCGTCTCCGGAAACGAGGAAGTTGTCTGCGGAGGAGTCGCTGGAGATATCCTCAAACGCGTTCTTTGAGTAGAACTGAACTACGCCGCCTTCCTTGAAAATGATACCGGGCTCGTAATCTGCCCATGCGATTATCTTGTCCGCGTCAGCCTGAACCAGCTCAAGATTCTTGCCGTCAAGAATGTACATTCTCATAACGGTATTGCCGTCGTCGGCGAGGACTTCCTCAAAGACGTAAGCAAAGGAATGGTCCTTGGCGGGATGAAGCTCTATCTCACCGTCAAACGTGTGATCGATCTTCTTTCCGTTGGAAAGAATTCCGTAGCTTGCGCCGTCTGCACTTACGAATACCTTGTAAACGTTATCTTCTTTTTCGATAGCCTTGTTGGGAGTAGAGAACACCGCAACAAGAAGACAAATAAGCAGAACAACAGCAACGAGCACCGCCACACCTATAAGAATCATCTTGGGATTCAGATTGGAAAGGGGATTGCTTCTTCTCTTGGGGGTATTAGAGGGGCGCGGCCTTTTCTGCGGCTGCTTCTGTTTGGGTCTTTGAGCTGATGCGCCTGCCTTGGCGGACGTGTCTCCAAAGGAATTGAAGTCGTCCTCTACCTGTCCTGCCGAGAAGGAAATATATTCGCTTCCCGATGCCTTGCCGTTAGTGCCTTGAGAGCCTACGGTCGCGTATGCAGGGCGCATAGAACTGTTTTTAAGCATAGATACCTCCGAAATAGTATATGTAATGTGAATGAATACATCTGTAAAATGCACAGCGTTATACACCATACAATATTCTACCATACTTATATACAATTTACAACAATATATTATTAAAAAACTATTAACAAACCGTGAACACCACAACATATAGTGTCGAATTTTTGTTAAAAATGCCGTATTTTGCGGTGCGACATAAATGTCGCTGTAAAAATAAGGTAATACGCAAGACTTGACCCGCATAGAATTTGTACAGATGGTTTTTTGAAAAAAAGCTTGAGATTTTTAGCGTAGCTGAAGAAGCAGAGGGAAGTGTATGGCTACTGTGATTTTGCAGAATTTACAAAAAAACTCGCTCGAAGTGGGCGCGAGATCGGGGGAGAAATCTCCGCTTGAGCGTGTATGCTCCTTTTTTCCTTATGGACTTGCCTGCGAGCTGAGAGATTTTCGAGAGGCGCGGAGCGGACGGATAGAGGAGATACGGCTTCGTAGCGGACGGCGTGTCTATCTGACGGTAGGAACGCGAGAAGGCAAGAGAAATATCCTGCTTGATAGCTTTCTTGATTCGGGAACGCTTGGTTCAATACTCAAGCAGATGTGCGATGGCTCGCTTTATACCTATGGCGAGAGCATTATAAAAGGATTTGTATCGCTTGGCGGTGGAATAAGGGTGGGCGTTTGTGGACGCGCCGCCACGGAGGGCGGCAGGATACTCGGCGTTTATGACGTCTCCTCACTGAATATTCGCCTACCTTGCGCGGACATACCTCTTGATGAACGCGTAGTTCTCAGGATAAAGCAGAGCTTGCGCCGCGGAGAAGGAGTGCTTGTCTATTCTCCGCCCGCGCAAGGAAAGACTACTGTGCTTCGTTATCTTGGAAAGGTGCTTTCAAGCGGCACGGAGCCGCTCCGCACGGTGCTTGTGGATAGCAGAGAGGAGCTTGCGATGTCATCTCAAGCAAAGGAGCTTTCGGTTGATGTGCTTACGGGTTATCCCAAGGCTCAGGCGATAGCGATAGCGACGGCATTTATGAACCCTGAGGTGATAATCTGCGATGAGATAGGCACGGAGGATGACGTTTCGGCTATCTGCGAGGCGCAAAACTGCGGAGTTCCGCTTATAGCCTCGGCGCACGGAGAGTCGGCTATGACTATACTTCGCCGTCCATCCCTGCTTGCGCTTCACAACGTGAGAGCCTTCGGACTTTATCTTGGCGTTCGCATATCAAGGAGCGGATTTGATTGCGTTTTGCACTCGGGAGAGGAGGTCGAGGAGATACTTGAAAGCGGCAGGGATGCTGATGTTAGCACTAAGCGGAATATACCTTTGCTTACAAAGGCTTAATGCCATTGGGAAAAAGCTTTCGGTCGTAAGAGGTCTTTGCGCTCTTATGCGATATACTAAAGCTCAGGTCGAGAACTACTCTATGCCCTGCGGCGAGATACTTCGCAGGTGTCCGCGGGATATACTCTTGCTTTGCGGATATGAGAAAGACGAGCCGCCGAAGGATTTTTTGGAGCTGTATTCTGTACTCTGTATCGAGGACGCCGAGGCAAAGAGGATATTTTTTGATTTTGTCAGCGATATGGGCGGCAGCTACCGTGCCGAGCAGGTGCGGCGCTGTGAGGAGTTTTTGAATCTTTTAGGCGAGCGGGAGAGGTATATAGCGAGCCGTCAACCTCTTGAAAAAAAGCTTACGGTAACGTTTTCGGTATCTTTGGTACTCGCGGTACTCATACTTGCGCTGTGAGAAGAAAAAGGAATGGTGGATAGATGGAAATAGATGTCGGACTTGTACTTAAAATAGCGGGAGTGGGCGTGCTGGTATCGGTGATATCTTCAATACTGACTAAGTCGGGCAAGGACGAGCAGGCTATGCTCGTAACCGTTGGGGGTATTGTGGCGGTGATGCTTATGCTTGTCGAGGAGATCGGCTTACTGCTTGAGACTGTGCAGAGCGTATTCGGGCTGTAGCGGTGGTACTATGGATAGCTTTGAGATAATGATGCGCGCCTGCGGTGTTGGGGTAGTTACGGCGCTCTGCCTTGCGGTGATAGGCAGAACTTCGGGAGGGTACGGATTTGCACTGAGAATAGGCGGTGCCGTACTGCTGTTCGGAATATTTCTGCTTGTATTTACCGAGAGCGTGGATGCGCTTCGCGCGGTAGCAATAGCGGCATCCGGGAGCAGCTTTGCCGCGGATGCATTTGGAAGGATGCTCAAGGGGTTGGGGGTCGCGCTTTTGTGCAGATTTTGCTCTGATATATGCAGAGATTGCGGCGAGCAGACCTTGGGAGCGGGAGTGGAGAGCGTGGGGCGGATAGTCATTTTTTCGCTATCCTTGCCGATGCTGACCGATATTTTAGAGCTTGCGGGAGAGATGCTCGGAATGAGTCGATAGAGCAAAAGAAAAGAGAAGGGAAGCGGAAAATGAGAGTGTTGAGAAAACTCGGTACTACGGTACTGATGTCGGTACTTGCGGTGGTACTCGCGCTTATGGGTAGGTGCGCAGTGTCGGCAAAGGGACAAGCTGTCGGGGTTGACGGTGAAGCTTGGAGCGATTTTTCTGAGAGTATCCCGCCTGACTCTGCCGAGCTTTTGCCTGAGGGCGCGCTTGAGGACAGCGAGAGCTTCGGTGAGGCTGTAGAGGAGATGAGCGGCGCGGAATACCTGATAGGAGAGATAGCACGGGTACTTGGGGTAGAGCTTGACGGTGCTTTGAAGCTCGCTTGCGGCATATGCGCTATTCTCGTGCTCGGGGCGGTATTTTCGTCGGCGGGAGCTTCGCTTGGCAACGGTGCGCTTGGCTCTGCCGTGCGCTTTTGCTCGTCGGGTGCGCTGTTTGTAACCGTGGTATATGCTCAGTACTCTCATTTTGAAGCGATAGAGAGGTTTTTTTCGTCGGTCAGTACTCTGATGGAGGGAATGGTACCGATAACGGCGAGTATCTGGGCGATGGGCGGCAACGTCAGTACCGCCGCTACCGGAAGCGCGTCATTTTATCTGGCTCTCGGGATATGCAACAAGCTTTTT
>CALCTA010000043.1 GCA_937893945.1 uncultured Clostridia bacterium
ACCTCGCAGATATCCTTAACTATACTGATAACGCGGCGTCTGAGCTTTTCATTTGTGGGGCTGAGGTTTATCATAAGGTTTTCATATACCTTGCCCGTCTTGACCATAGAAGCGGTGGTAAGGATATTCAGGACCAGCTTTTGCGCCGTTCCTGCCTTAAGTCTTGTTGAGCCTGTGATTATCTCAGCTCCCGTATCGGTATAGATGCAGATATCCGATGCCCTTGCAAGCGCGCTATCCGCATTAGAGGTAACCGCGACGGTAACGCATCCGAGCTCCTTTGCGCGCTCGATCGCGCCAACTACGTAAGCCGCGCCGCCTGCGGCGGATATACCGACGACAACGTCGCCTGCGACAACTCTGCTCTCAATATCGTAAATTCCGTTCTCTCTCTTATCCTCGCCGCCCTCGCCTGCCTTTACCAAGCACTCGTAGCCGCCTGCTATAATACCCGTAACGAGATCGTAGGGAACGCCGAAGGTAGGGGGACATTCTGACGCGTCAAGCACTCCAAGTCTTCCTGACGTGCCTGCGCCTATGTAATAAAGCCTGCCGCCCTGCTCCATTGATGCGCTGATAGCGTCAACCGCCTTGGCGATATCCTCGCAAGCGTCCTCGACTGCCTTTACGGCAACGTAATTTTCCTCACTCATAAGCTTTACCATCTCCATGGTGGTCATCTTGTCTATATGAGTGCTTTTGGGATTTCTCATTTCTGTCTTAAGCATTTTTCTACCTCTGGCTGTATTAGTCTTTCTTCTTTTTTTCAACAGTAATAGCAAGTGCCGCGGCGCAAGAGATCACAAGGGCGCTCGCGCCAAACGACGCACCGCATCCGCCCGTGGCGGAAGTATCTCCGCTCTGCTCATCGCTAGCGCTTCCGCTCTCTGCCGAGCTCGGAGCATCGGTAGGCTTCTCGGTAGCCGTAGGCTCTCTGTATCTCTTGAGATTAGAGCCCTTTATCCAACCGCAAAGCCCGTCCTCGGTCTCTACCTTTACCCAATCAATTCCCCAGACCGCACGCGCCTCGACGGCGTTTACGAGATTTCCGTCGGTAACGTATCCGACAGTACCCGAATCCTTGTCGGGCTCATTGTAAAGACCTGTTTTGCTGCTTGCGGTATCTATAGTATATTTTCCGAGACGGAACTTACTCTCCTCGGTCAAACCGCTGCCGCCAACGGCAACGCTGTCGTCTGCCTCGTAGCCGTTGAACCCATACTTCTTGACGATAGATGGATAGTCCTTGTAGCAAATATTAGCGTCAAGTCGGCCGCTATATCCGCTTATGTACTTTGACGAGGTATATTGATACATACCGAAGCGCTCGGAATACTCCTCTCCCTTGCGGTTGTACGTACCGTCATTAAAGTAGCAGGCTACCCAAAGCTCATACTTTTCTCCAAGCTCGTCTGCCTCGTCTCCCATCCAGCCGTTGTAGCTTCCGCTGTCTATCCAGCTTGAGCTGCTGTAAAGTCCGGCGAGATATCCTTTCTCCGCAATTCTGTCAAGGAAAGCCTCGCATATCGGCTTTGCGCGACTGCCGTCAGCCTCAAGATGAGTTCTTACCGCAGGAGCTTCAAAGTCCATATATACGGGATATTCAAAGGTCTTTCCCTCTATGTATCCGAGAAGCGTGTCAGCCTCGCTCAAGGCTTCCTCAGGGCTTCTTGCCATAGAGTAGAAATAAACTCCAACGTCGAGTCCCGCCGCCTTGGCGTTCTCGTAGTTGCTCTCAAAATATTCGTCCTTCTCGGTTACGTAAGCGCCGTCCTTTTCGTATGTAACGCCCGCGCGGATGATGATATAGCTAAACCCTGCCGCCTTTGCCGCATTAAAATTGAAGCTACCGCCCTGCCATACAGATATGTCAAGTCCGTGAGCATAAAGCTTTCCGTCTCCGTTCTTGCCGCCCTCGTAGCCTCTGTTATAGCCTGTCTCATACTGAGGCTCGTCCACGTATCCGCTCTCCTCGGCAAAGATCGGAAGTGAGAGAGAGCAGAGCATCACGGTCAGCATAAATACCGAGAATATTCTTAAAAACATCTTCATTTTTGATTTTTAATTCCTTTCAGGATTGCTTTTTCTTAAGCTCGTATCTCGTCAGCATCAGCGAGCCGACAAGTCCGAGAGCAAAGAGAACTGCTCCGATGATAACGTCGGGAAGGATACCCTCTCCCCTGCCCCAGCCGAGATATATCTCCCATATATCAGGGTTGAAGAACATCGAGGCGATAGATCCGAATGAAAGTCCTACCACCAAGAAAAAGGTAGGCGCGCGATGACGCGCGATAAGTGCCGAAAATCCTCGCGAGATAAGCACGAGACCGACTATAAATCCACCGCCGATGCAGAGGTAAAGTCCAAGCACCGCGGGATTTTCTAATATATAGTCAAGATGCAGACTGTTGAGTATAGGCTTGAACTGTCCGCAAGCCATAAGTATCGCAGTGGCGCTCAGTCCCGGAATGACCTGAGTTCCCGACACCACCATTCCGAGAGGAATATATATAAGGAAGAGATACCACGGAAAAGCGGTAAAGCTGTCTGCTCCTATACTGACAGAGCCCTGCGAGAGAGCTATCGAGAGCGCTCCTACCCCGAGAGGTATCAGAAAGCCTACGCCCGAGAGGCAGAGCCTTGCGGGGCTTCTCCTCTCCCCCTTGACCTCTGCTGTAAGCGCGGGGATAGCTCCGCACATAAGTCCTGCGAAAAGGCAGATTATTATAAACATATATTCCCCGAACATTTTCTGTATTACGAGAAATCCGCCGCCAAAGCCGACTATCGCGCCTATTCCTATCGGCAGAAGGAAGCCAAAGCAACGCTTGAAATCGTTTAGTATATTACCTATGGCATAAAGCATAGCGGCGTACATTCCGAACATTATCGCCACCGTTGAGCCGCTCACCCCCGGCACTATCACCGCAAGTCCTATCACCACGCCAAGCACGAGAGATGCAACGAAGCTCTTTGGGGTATGCTTCTTGAGTGGGATATCGCTCTGCCTGTCCTTTATCTTTTCTTCATTGTTCATTCCAAAATCTCTCCGTTTTTATTTCGCTCCCGCAGCGCCCTTTTCGAGCTTCTGCTGTTTTTTCTTTCCGAATATTATATTGATGCATCTTCGCACCTGATTGCGCGCGTCGTTGTCCATCGCGTTCCACGCGCGAACTATCTTTATCTTATCTGCACCAAGGTCGCTGAGCGTCTTTGCATTAGTCGCGGAAAGCGCCTCGTAGAGCGCATCCACAACGTTTTCTCTCTCGGCAGGCGACATAGTCGCAAGCCACTCCTTCATAGAGGTATCTATGACCTTGCTATGCTCGCTGACAGAATCAAGCTTGACGAAGCTGTTGCCCATCGCCTCCCAGCTAAGACCGTTGTGCTGCATTATTCCGCTCTGTCGGCTCTTTACGACCGTGTAGCTCTCCTCGTGCTCAAGCAGCATTCCCACGACAGAGGACTGCGGAACGTAGGTAAATATCCTGTCCTTTATCTCCTTATAATCCTCTCCCGCGATAAAATCCGAATCAAAGCCCGGTCCGTCGTTGTTATAGACCGCCGTTATGCGCGATTTCGTAGCCTTGCTCGCCTTTACCGCCGCATACACCGCAAGATTTCCGCCCTTGCTGTGTCCGCCGACGTATATATTTCCGTGAGTGTGCTCGGCAATATATTCAAGATAATCCTTTGCCTCTCTTTGAGCAGGCACGGGATGCATAAAGCTCATATTGAAATTCTCTTTCCAACCTACGAGCGTGTCGTCAGTGCCTCGGTAGGCAACGAAAACGTCGCCGTTGCCAAGCAAAAAGCTTATTGCCGAAAATTGCTTCTGCTCCTCGTCGCATATGCGGTTGACGAACGCGAACGGGCGGGTAAGTCCGAAGCGTGCCGTCTTAGCCGCGCGAGCAAGAAGCGTTACTGTCTCTTTTGGGATTATAAGTCCCATTGACGGTATAACTCCCCTCTGCGCCTTGAGAAAGGATTTGGTAACGCTCAGAAGCACGGGCGGTCGCTTGCCGCCTTCGGCATCGGGAACAACAAATCCCGTAAAGTCAATATAGGTAAGGATAGACAGTATCAGACTATCCACCTCGCAAAATCCGGAGTGGTCAAACGTCAGATCTCCTCTCCAGGACAGATAATCGTAAAGCGAAGAGGATTGCATTTGCTTTTTCTCTCCCATAATTCTCCTTTGTTACTCGCGCACAAGACTATATCTGTTTGTGTACGCTCTTGTATTCATCGTAAAATCTGTAATAAGGACAGCTTCCGGTATCTCTGCCCAGAAAGTCTGCCATCTCGTCCTCGTCAAGTCTCATATCGCACACGTACGCGTCAAGCTCCTCGTCGTAATCGTAAAACTCACAGCTCTCGCAGTTACGCGGCTTTTTCGGAGTTGCTCCCGTCTTTGCCATTTTTTCACCTCAGCTCAAATATTTCAGTCTGTCAAGGCAGTTCTGCAGAATTATCTCGGCAGAAAGTGTGTCTATAACTCCCTTGCGCTTTTTTCCTCTCGTGTTGGTCTCGTTGAGATAACGAGAGGCTGTCATTGTGGTCATTCTTTCGTCAAACATCGCCACGGGAAGTCCCGAGAGCTCCTTGAGCATCCTCGCGAACTTGCGGCATCTTGCCGCTCTGCCGCCCTCGCTTCCGTCCATATTTACAGGCAAGCCTACGACGAGCGCCGCCACTTTGTTTTCCTTTGCCGCCTCTGCCACCGCTTCTGCCGTCTTTTCAATTCCGCCGGGTGAGATATATCCTATTCCCGAGGCGAGAAAGCGCGAGGCGTCGCATATAGCAAGACCCGTGCGGACGTCGCCGAAATCCACCGACATTATTCTTCCAACGCTTGCCTTTATGTCGGCAAGGCTGTCAAGGACAGTCAGCTCCTCATCTTTAATTGTATCATTTTCAGGCATTTTTATTCCTATCCTTTATCTTATTCTTTTCGCTCTCTGCTATCTGCAAAAGGCTCTCTTTGTTATTCTTACTCGGCTCGTCTATCGCAATATCAAGAAGAAAAGAAAGCATCTCGCCTATCTCTTTTCCGCGAAGTCCAAGTGTCTCCATATCCTTTCCGCCTACCGCGAGATCGGAGATCACTCTCGGCGCGTCGTTTTCCTCGGCAAGAGACAGCACAGAGCTATCCGAATTGCCAAGAAGCACCGAGGCGCAAAGCGCGTCGCTCGCGTCTCTGCCGTATTTCGCGAGAAAGCGCGATATCTCTGCTCTTGACGAAAGGCTTACCGCCGCACCCACGGCTACCGCCATAGCGCCGCTCCTCTGCCTGTTAGAGCATTTAAGCGAGCAGAGTATCTCTCTCCTGCGGTTCTCGTCCGCCTCGTAAAGAAGCATTCCCAAACGAGCCTCGTCTGTATCGGGCAGCTTGCATATAAGCGAAAATATCCTCTCGCTCGGGCAGTAGTCCCCGAGAATATATCGCAGTATGCCGTTATCTCTCATAAGCGCGAGAGCGTCTGCCGAGTGGGGTGAATGCAAGAGCTTTAGCAGCTCTGAGAATATCCTCTCTTTTGCTATATTATCAAGTCCGCCTCGGCATTCGCGAGCGGCAACGAGTGTTTCTTCTTCTATTTTAAATCCAAGCTGCGCCGAAAAACGAAAGGCGCGCATGATCCTCAGAGCGTCCTCGGTAAATCTCTTGTGCGGCTCGCCGACGGCTCTTATGATGCCGTTACGGAGATCCTCAATGCCGCCGAATTTATCAACAAGACCTACTTTTTCGTTATACGCCATCGCGTTGACGGTAAAATCCCGTCTTGCGAGGTCCTCAGAGAGACAGCGCGTGAAGCTGACACTGTCGGGGTGGCGCGAGTCGGTGTATCCGCCGTCGATGCGAAATGTGGTTATCTCTACGGGTCTACCGTCAGAGAGAACGGTAAGAGTTCCGTGCTTCAAACCTGTCTTTATAACGCGGAAGTCGGAAAATATCTCAAGCATACTCTCGGGGAGCGCAGAGGTGGTCATATCGTAATCGCTCGGGGCCTTGCCAAGAAGCGAATCGCGCAAGCCGCCGCCAACGATATACGCCTCTTCGCCAAAGGCTTTGAGACGGTCAATAAGAGCCGAGACAAAATCAGGTATCTCTATACGCACGAAATCACTCCTTTCCAAAATACTCCGATTTTATTATACACCATTTTTTCGTTTATGTCAAGGAAGATAGATTGTTTAACGCTATTTTGCTACTTTTTTGAAAAAAAGTAGCGCAAAAAACTTTAATGAAGGGAAAAGGTTAAGCCAAGCACAGCACCCCGTGGAAAGTTTTTGCTCAAGCTTTTTTCAAAAA
>CALCTA010000044.1 GCA_937893945.1 uncultured Clostridia bacterium
ACGGTAAGGACGCTGACGATACATACGGCCTCAGCATAAATCACGGTCTCCACGGCTGTCCTAACCCCCACGACGCTATTCCCTACGCTTGGGATCTTGAGTTTGTTGTTACCAACAACGACGGCACACACTCCTTCAACATTGAGGGTAACGATAAGGCGGAAGAAGCTCTTACTAAGTTCAGAAAGCTCATTGATGCAGAGGGCTCTCGTCAGAACGGTAGCGTTAACAACTTTGCAGCCGGACACTACGTATTCTGGACAGGTGCTATTTATCCGAACGAAGATGCTAATACTATGATACGTGAGATGGATGACAAAAACGGTCTCCTTCCTTGGCCTAAGTACAATGTTGAGCAGAAGAACTACGGCACGACCTCACAGGACTACCATACTCTTATGACGGTTCTCGATCATGAAGAGAGCACCGTACCCACCAACGGCTACGAGGTCTCCGCATACCTCCAGCTTGCATCAGAGAGTTCCTACACTGATGTTCGTGGTTACTACTTCAATAGAATCATTAAGCCTAAGTACTTCGGTACTGACGACGCTGAGGGTACTGTATCCAACTCTATCGCGCTCTTCGATATCATCGTTGATAACATCGAGTTTGACTACTGGACCATCTATTCTCCTCAGCTCAACAACTTCGCTTGGCTGTGGAGAGATGCAGTTGGCACAGAAGATACTCTTGAATCTACTTATTTGTCTAACGACCGCAAATACGAGCAGGCGATCCAAGAGACTGACGCTTGGCTTGGGCTTAACCCAAAGAAGTAACTAAAATCTTAATCAGTCAAAATGCCCACGGCAAAGCCGTGGGCATTTTTTATTCTCTATCAACCGTTATCACCGCGAAGAAGTTGGGGTCAAGCTCGCTGATCTTTGAGCTTACCTCGCGCTTTATCTCCTCGTTTCCCGTCTTTATCTCAAATGGAACGGTAACGTCAAAGATAAGATTTGAATGTGTATGTCCCTCAACAAAGCGGAAATCATGTATCCCAAGGCGCGCGTCTATGCTCTTGACAAGTCCGAGCACCTGTGAGCGAAGCTCGTTGACACGCTCGTCGTCGGTAACTATAGGGTCCATGTGTATGGTAGTCCTTACCGAAAGCTCGGAGTAGAGTCTCTTTTCAAGGTTATCTATCGCATCGTGAATGTAAAAGACGTTCTCCGCGCCGTCCACCTCGGCGTGAAATGAGGCTATGGTGTTTCCGGGGCCGTAGTTGTGTATCACCATATCGTGAATACCTAATACCTCGGGGTACTCGCCGACTATCTTCACCACGCTCTCAACGAGCTCAGGCTCGGGAGCTGAGCCAAGGATAGAATTTTTGGTCTCGTTGAGTATCCTCACGCCTGCTATCAGTATTATCACCGCCACAATAACTCCCATATAAGCGTCTGTGTCAAAGCCGCTGAAATGGCTGATGATTGCAGAGACAAGCACCGCGAGAGTAGCGATAGCGTCAGAGAGACTGTCGGTCGCCGCCGCGCGAACTACGTCAGAGCTTATTCTCTTTGCCGCGCCCCTACCGAAGAAGAACAGCCAGAGCTTTATAAGCACCGACACGAGCAGAATGATAATTACGATAGGGCTATAGGTCGTCGGCTCGGGGGCAAATATCTTTGAGATAGAGTCGGTGAGCAGCTCAAAGCCGACGAGAAGCACGAGAAACGAAACTATCATCGACGCCACGTACTCTATTCTCGCGTGTCCGAAGGGATGGTCGCGGTCGGCAGGCTTGCCCGATATCTTAAAGCTTATTAAGGACACGACCTGAGAGCCCGCATCAGAGAGGTTATTGAGCGCATCGGCGGTTATAGATATAGCTCCACTGATGATGCCCGCAAAAAGCTTTATAGCCGCAAGCAGCAGATTTGCAACTATTCCCACCGCCGAGACGGCACTTCCGCAGGCGCGCCTCGTGGCAGGGGCAGGCTTTTCTCCTTTATCATATCCCTTTACCAAAATTTTTAAAATAAGATCTGTCATAGATGTCTCCCATCAAAATCTGAAATACAAGAACGGGTTATATCCCGAATTGACTATATAAGCAACCGAAAGCACGAATGCCGCCAAGGGCAATGCCACGTTGAGCGGTATGAAGGCTCTCGGTGTTTTTTGCTTTATAAGAAGATATATTCTCCGTGGCAGAGGAGTTGCGCCAAGCGTGAGAATAAGAATAAATACGGCGTTTCGCAATATCTCGTAAAGTATCAGAGAGGAGCAGACCTCGCTGCATCCGATACCAAAGAGGCGAAGGATATAAGCGCCGCCCTCGGCTATGCCGATAAGCGAGCCGTCGGACGCAAATATCACCCAACCGATAGCGATGAGCAGTAGCGAATAGCTCCTTTGCACAAGCTTCGGCGACCGAGCGAGCAGCTTACCTAAGAATGCTTTCTCTACTATAAGAATAAGCGCAAAATACAGTCCCCAGAGCAAGAAATTGAGTGAAAAGCCGTGCCAGAGCCCCGTCAGTGCCCAAGTAATCAAAAGATTTCTGTAGGTCTTGAGCTTTCCACGGCGATTTCCGCCGAGTGAGATATAAACGTACTCGCGGAAGAATGATGAAAGCGTGATATGCCACCGCCGCCAGAAGTCCGTGATACTCCTTGAGATATAAGGGTAATTGAAGTTTTCGGGAAAGGAAAATCCAAAAACCTTGCCAAGTCCTATCGCCATATCAGAATATCCCGAAAAATCAAAATATATCTGCATAGCGAAGAAAAACACGCCCATATAAGCGTCGATAAATCCCTCTCGCAGAGCGAAAAACTCCCACATCGCGCCTGCCGTGTTCGCAAGAAGCACCTTTTTGGAAAGCCCCGCGCAAAACCTGCGAAATCCCTCTGCCACGGCAGTAATACCCTGCCGCCGCTCGCGAAGCTCTGCGTCTATGTCCGAGTATCTGACTATCGGACCTGCGACAAGCTGAGGATAGAGCGAGATATACGCGCCGAAATCCACTAAGCTATGATTTGCCGCCACACTCTCGCGATAGACGTCAATAACGTAGGAGAGCGCCTGAAAGGTATAAAAGGATATCCCTATCGGCAGTGAGGAGGGCGGCTGGAGCTTGAAATAGACGAGCTGACCGATATTGTATGCCACAGCAGTGGCGAGCACCCATCGCGACGCGCTTCTCTTCCCTCTCAGCCACTGCAATGTAAGAGCGAAGATATAGTTAAGGACTATACTGCCAAGCATCACGGGAAGCGCACCTATCTCTCCAAACGCGTAAAAAAGCAGTCCGCTGATGAGCAGAGAAAGATTGCGCCACCGCCTTGGCAGACAGAAGTAGCAAAGCAGACTAAGTGGCAAAAAGAGAAAAAGAAACTCAAGCGACGAAAACAGCATATTTTCCTCCTCGTCGGGATTATGTAGTTCTTTTTCTCTTTTCCTTTATTAAATTAAACGCCCTTTATCTTAAGTGCTTCCTCAGCCGCGCTAAGCACGCCTATCTTGCCGCTCTCATAGGTAAGTCCGCCCTGAAGATAAGCGGTATAAGGCTCGCGGAGAGGTCCGTCGCAGGAAAGCTCTATAGACGAGCCCTGCGTAAACGCGCCTGCCGCCATAATCCCCTTGTCGGTGTATCCGGGCATCTCCCAAGGCTCGGGAGTTACGAAGGAATCTATAGGCGAGCCTGCCTGAATTCCTCTGCAAATAGC
Source organism: uncultured Clostridia bacterium (assembly GCA_937893945.1). Classification (GTDB taxonomy): domain Bacteria; phylum Bacillota; class Clostridia; order Oscillospirales; family CAG-272; genus HGM12713. The sequence goes on from CALCTA010000044.1 coordinate 3,678, forward strand.
GCAAAGTCCCTCGGGAGAATGTGTGATCACCGACTGGATTATGTCGTATCTCTCCTCATCCCATTCAGGCTCAACGTCAAAGCCAAGTCCTCTCTTGCCGAAGATATAAGCCGCAAGATGCGCGGTCTTTATAGCCTCAGCGGTAGTGTGAGGGGCATAGAAAAGTCCCTTGTACATATTCTTGTTCTGACCGAGCGTAGCGCCCACCTCAAGTCCGCATCCGACCGAGGTAAGACGGTAGGAAGCAAGCTCGACCGCCCTTGCGCTTCCCGCGATATATCCGCCACTCTCAGCCATTCCGCCACCGGGATTTTTGATAAGTGAGCCGATTATCATATCCGCGCCTACTGCCGTAGGCTCACGCGTTTCGGTAAACTCACCGTAGCAGTTATCGACTACGACGTAAGCATCAGGGCAAAGAGGACGCACGAAGGAGATTATCTCGCCGATATCGTCAACGCTGAGCGTCTTGCGGTTAAGATAACCCTTGGAGCGCTGAATAAAGATGACCTTTACTCGCTCACCCTCGGCTCTAAGCACTTCCGCTATTCTCTCACGGTCAAAGCTACCGTCAGCGAAAAGGTCAGCCTGTCTGTACTCTACCCCAAAATCACGGAGAGAGCCGTCGCCTGCCTTTCCTACGTTTCCTATGACCTCGTCAAGTGTGTCGTAGGGCTTGCCAGCGATAGAGAAAAGTATATCCCCCGGACGAAGCAGACCGAAAAGACCTATCGTCAGAGCGTGAGTGCCGTTGGCGATGCTGTGGCGCACGAATGCCGCCTCTGCTCCCATAACGTCTGCCCAGACCTTGTCAAGAACCTCTCGTCCACGGTCATCGTAGCCGTATCCGCTGGTAGCGGCAAAAAGCGGCTCGCTTACCCTATGCTCGCGAAAGGCATCCATTATTTTTTTGGTGTTTTCAAAGGATATCTCATCTACCCTTGCGAATATCGGCGCAAGAGCGGTCTCCGCCTCTCTTGCGAGCTCTAATATCTTATCTGAAAACCGCATTATCTTATCCTCTTGCAACAAGGTACTTTTCTATAAGCTTTACCGCCGCCTCTACGTCGCCCATATCACAGCACTCTACCGAGGTGTGTACGTTTCTTGTGGGGATAGAGACCGCGCCTGCCTTACAGCCTGCGCCTGTCAACTGCATAGAAGAGGTGTCTGTGCCGCCAAATGCAAGTATTTCCTTCTGCACAGGTATTTTATTCTCTGTTGCTACACTCTGAAGCGCGCTTACTATCTCCTCGTGGCAGATGACCGATCTGTCCTTTATCTTGATAGCCGCACCCTTGCCGAGCGCGCAAGCCATAGGCTTTGAGCCGGGGCGATCGCCTGTAGAGGTTACGTCAACGCAGATAGCCTCGGTGGGAGCTATAGCGTAGGTCGCGGTGATACTTCCGCGGCATCCTACCTCCTCCTGAACCGAGAATACGAAATAGATATCGGCATCAAGCTCGGTATCCTTGAGACTTTCCGCTACCGCGAGAAGAACGAGACAACCAACTCTGTCGTCGATAGGTCTGCCCGCAACTCTCTTGCCGTAAAGCTTGCAAAGAGAAGGCTCGCCTACGAAGCTGTCGCCAATTCTGACCTTGCGCTCTGCCTCCTTTTTCGTCGATGCGCCGATGTCGATATACATCTTATCCGCAACGATGTCAGCAGGAGCTACGCTCGCGTCGGGCGCTAAAAAGCCTGCCACGCCGTTTTCGGATACCACCTTGGAATAAGCGCTGTTGGCAAAGCCTACGCCGCCTATCGCGCCTACGCGGATAAGTCCGTTATCCTCGATGAAGTTAACGAGATAGCCTATCTCATCCATATGGGCGCAGAGCATTATGCGTTTCTCGCCCGTTCTACCCTTTTTGAGCGCGATAAGATTGCCGAGAGTATCGGTCCTTACCTCGTTTACAAAGGGCGCTATCTTCTTCTCAATAGCCGCTCTTACATTCTTTTCTCTTCCCGAAATGCCGGGAACTAAACAAAGCTCTTTAAGTGTTGTGTATAAATTCATAATATTTTCCGTTCCAAATTATTTTAAAGAATTTTTTTGATAACAGGCAGAAGGACCTCTGCCGCTGCCTTATGTCCGTTTAGGTCGGGATGCCATTGCGCTCCGCCCGTGTTCTTAGGAACTTCGCAGATATGGATGTCGGCATCCTTGCCACCAAGCTTATTGATAGCAGCCTCAATATTGCTGTAAAGGAATGTTCCTACAAGTCCGTGTACCCAGATTATCGGCACGTCCTCGCCGTAACACTCTCTTACGAGCTTGATAAATTCCTCGGTCTTTACCTCTACCTCTTCGGGCTTGCAAAGCTCGGGATCTTTATCTTTGTTGATATAATAGTCGTTAGTACCGAGATTGATAACTATAACGTCAGGTATGCGTGTAGTGAAATCGTGATCGGTCTCCTTGTCTCTTGAATAGGATGCCTTGGTGTAGTAATCAAACAGCGGATCAAACCAGCTACCCGCAATACCTATACCGCTCTGTGATACGATAGAGTAGTCAGCCTCAAGAGCCTCTGCTATCATATACGCATATCCCTGAGTAGCGTCCTCCCAGATAGGCGTCTGGGGATCGGGACTTGAGTTGTCGCCGATGTTGCCCATTCCGCAGGTAAGACTGTCGCCTATAAATTCAACAAATAGGTCGTTGTCCTCGGGGGGATCGAGCATTATCCCCTCAAACGAGAGTCCCGTCATCTCGGTAAGAGTGTAGTTAGACTCGGTCTGAGTTACTACGCGTACGGTGTGTGCCTTGCTATCGTCAAATCTTGCGATCACGAGTTGGCTCTCTCCCGGCTCTGTCTCAAATCGCTTTTCCTGACGTATGCCATCAATATATACCGTAAAGTAAGTGGTGGTGCATCCCGGCTTTACGCCCGACGTAACGAGGTCAAGAGTTACGTCTCCGTTCGCCTTAATGCAAAACTCTATACCCGATGCGCTATGGTCGCAGACGATACCCGTCTCAAGCACGGTAGTCCTGCCGAGCCTTTTTACCTTCCCGTGTTCTGTGCTGAATTTCACGGTGCATGTTTCTCCAAAATATTTTTGCTGTTTCATACTGAATATATATCTCTCATGATCGCTTCCGCAAGATCTCTTACCGACTCGTAGTCGTCAAGACTTGCAACACAGGCAGGTGAATGCAGGTAGCGTGTAGGCACGGATATCGCAAGTGCCTTGATACCTTCAAGTGCCTTGTGGATATGTCCCGCATCGTTTCCGCCTGATACGTAGCGCTTGAGCTGTGCGGGAATTTCTCTCGACTTAGCTATCTCCATAGCCTTATCCACAAGCTCTCTGTCATATACGGTAGATCTGTCAACTATAGATACCACTCCGCCCTTGCCGACGTCGGCAACTCTGCGGCACGCCTCGGTAGTGGGGAGATCGCCTATCGCAGTCGTCTCAAGGACTATTGAGAGATCGGGGGCGATGTTGCTTGCCGCAGTACCCGCGCCAGAAAAGCCTATCTCCTCGCGAACGGTGAAGCAGAAATATACCTCAATATCGCTCTTGGGGGGATCGGCTCTGAAACTATCCATTATCTCAAGCATAGCGGCACAACCCATTCTGTCGTCAAGCGCCTTGCACTTAAGCGTTCTGCCGCCCTTTCCGAAGTCGTAGAACTCGGAATCAAAGGTAGCGTAGTCGCCTACCTTAACGAGCTTCTCAGCCTCTTCTCTGCTCGTCGCACCAATATCCATAAAAAGCTTATCGTGCTTGACTGCCTTTTCTCTCTCCTCGGGGCTCTTTTGGTGTATCGCCTTAGAGCAGATCATTCCGCTTATCTGCCCCTTCTCGTCGCCCACAAGTATCTTTCTGCCCGCAACTACCGACGGATCAATACCGCCGATACATCCGTAGCCAAGCATTCCGTCGTCTCTTATCTCGGAGATCATAAATCCGACCTCGTCCATGTGTGCGGAGATCATTATTTTCTTCTTTGTCTCGCCCTTACCAAAGCCCATAACAGCAATGAGATTTCCCATTCTGTCGACATAAGCTCTGTCAGCTATTTTCTCGGCTCTTGGCATTATCAGCTCTCGCACCTCATCCTCACAGCCCGAAGGACCAAAGGCGAGCGAGAGAAGCTCTATCAGCTCTCTACCGTTTAAGTTCATTATATCACTCATCACTTCACCTCCGCAAATCTTTCCGCTATATCGCGAGAGCAGATAAACTCTCTCACCGCGCCGCAGAGTGAATTACAGTCGTCAAGATGCAGCACCTCGTTGTAGGTGTGCATATTGCGAAGCGGCAGGCCTATATCTACGGTAGGAACTCCGCCAAGAACGAGATTTACAGTCGTAGAATTCGTGCCCGTAGCCGAGGGAGAGGCGTGGCGCACGAATGCAACCCCCTTTTCCTCGAGAAGCTCTGCCGTCATTCTCGTCAGCTCTCTGTCGGTAGCGGCTGAGAATGCGACCGATATACCGTCGCCAAGCTTGGGGTTTCTTCCCCCCGCAACGTCGGGCGCTTTGCCAAGCTCGACGTCTATTACAAATGCGTAATCAGGCTCTATTTTGAAGGTAGCGCAATGCGCACCGCTCGGACGCGCGGTCTCCTCTCTTGCCGAGAGTGTAAGATAAACGTCGCCCGCAAGCTCCTCTCTCGGAGTGTCTATGATAGCTCTTGCGGCTATCGCTCCGCAAGCCTTGTCGTCAAACGCCTTGCCTGCCATAAGCTTTCCGTTCATTACCGAATATACAGGCGGGAATCCCACGGGAGTACCCACGGGAACAAGCTCTGAAAGCTCTTCCTTGGTGTATCCGAGGCCTACGTCGATAAGCAGAGCGTCGATAGGCGTAAGCTTTCCGTCGTTACCCGAGCGAAGATGAGGGGGTGTCGATATCACCACGCCGCGCAAGGTCTCCTTGCCGTATATAATTACGTCAGCAGCCTGCATTATCGCAGGGTCGATACCGCCGATATTGAGCATCCTGAGAAATCCGCCCTCAAGAATATCGGTAATAATAAGTCCGACCTCGTCAAAGTGAGAATCCACCAGAATTTTCGGCGCGCCCTCTCTTCCACATCTCTTAATAAGCACGTGGCTGCCGACAGCGTCGGTCTTTATCTCGTCAAAGTACTTGCCGTATATCTCCTTTACTCTCTCCGCGCCTCTGTATTCAAAGCCCGAGAGCGAGGGCACCGAGCAAAGTGCCACTATGTCGTCCTGCAAGCATTCTGCGCTTGCGTATTGCTTTCTTTCTTCGTTCATATCTATCCCCAATACTTTTTGTCGAGGCTTCTGTACTGTATTGCCTCTGCTATGTGATTTGCCTTTATAGTTTCTGACGCGTCCATATCGGCTATAGTTCGCGCCACTCTCATTACTCTGTCATATCCTCTTGCCGACATTCCCATTCGCTCGTATGCCGCCTTCAGTATCGCGCTCGCGGCAGGCTCCATAACGCAATATTTGCGGATATCCGCCGCGTCAAGCTGAGCGTTGCACCATATTTTTCTCTCGTTCTGCTCGCCCATTCTCTCAAGCGCGTAGCGACGCGCCGCCGCCACTCTCTCGCGTATCACAGCCGAGCTCTCGGCAGGCGCGCTGCTTTCTGAAAGCTCGTCGTAGGAGAGCGAGGGAAGCTCTATCTGTATGTCTATTCTGTCAAGCATCGGTCCGCTTATCTTGGATATGTATCTCTTCACGTCGCCCGGATGACAGGTGCAGGGCTTTGTCGGATGCCCGAAATATCCGCATCTGCAAGGATTCATCGCGCCGACGAGCATAAACGAGCAAGGGTAAGTAACTCTGCCGTTCGCTCTCGTTATAGTTACCCGTCTGTCCTCAAGAGGCTGACGGAGAGCATCTGTTACCTGCTTTGGAAATTCGGGAAGCTCGTCAAGGAAAAGCACTCCGTTGTGCGCGAGTGAGACCTCACCGGGCAGAGGATTGACACCGCCGCCAACAAGGCTTACCGAGCTCATAGTGTGGTGCGGCGAGCGGAACGGACGCTGTGAGATGAGCGCAACTCCGTCCTTAAGCACGCCCGCTACCGAGTGTACCTTTGTACATTCTACCGCTTCTTCAAATGTGAGCGGAGGCATAATACCCGGGATACGCTTAGCGAGCATTGATTTTCCCGTTCCGGGAGGGCCGATGAGAAGTATGTTATGACCGCCTGCCGCGGCTATCTCGACCGCTCTCTTAGCCATAGTCTGTCCTTTTACGTCAGCAAAATCAAGGGCGGAAGCGCGCATAGCGTTCTCAAAGGCAGCCTTATCGCATTCAACGGGTGATAGGAGCTTTTCACCGTTAAGATGAAGCACGAGATCGCGCACGCTCTTGACCGAATATACCTTTATTCCCTCAACAGCCGCCGCCTCGCCTGCATTATCAGCAGGGGCGTAGAACTCGCGAAAGCCCGCGTCTCTTGCGGCAACGCACATACAAAGCACGCCTCTTACCGAGCGAAGCTCGCCCGAGAGCGAAAGCTCTCCGACAAAGCACTTGTCCGAAAAATCCACTTCCTGACGAATTATTCCGCCACAGCGCATAATTCCCATCAGAATAGCGGTATCAAAGGCAGAGCCCTCTTTTTTGCGGTCTGCGGGGGCGAGATTGAGCATCAGCTCAATAGACGGAAAATGATACCCACTGTTCTCGCACGCCGTGCGGACTCTCTCCTTTGCCTCTCTTACGGCAAGGTCGGGTAGTCCGACAAGCTGAAATTCGGGTATTCTTGAACGCGCGTTGCATTCAACCGTAACTATATAACCGTCAATACCGAAAAGTCCGGCGCTGTAAGCAGTTGATAGCATCTCTCGTCTCCCTTCAAAAAATATACATATTTATTTTAACACATTTTTTTGATATTTACAATAGGTTAAGCAAATTACTTGGCAAAAATGGTGCTATTTTCTAAAGGCAAAACCGACCGCAAGACTGCGGTCGGCTTTGTATGGAATATTCATAGGACTATTCAAGTCCACCTGCTCTTATGTAGTCTGCGATAAGGTCGCGCGCATAGACGCCTGCGTCGTAGTAATCAACTACCGTGAGGTTGTTGTAGGCGTAGGACGAGCAGTAGGTGTCGGTTATAATATAATACGTAGCGTTATAGTCGATATTGTTGCGGATCGACGCGCCGTAATCGCCGTATGCGATATAATAGTTTGAATTGTTGGTCTCAAAGAACTTGTTCTTGAGGTCTCTTCCACTTATCGAGCAGAGCACGAGCTGGTTATCAAAGGGCAGGAGCGAATTGAGGTCTGAATACTTTACCTCGCCTGCGGCAAGGTCGTAAGGACTGCGCACCGAGATAAATCCACCGCCGAGAGCGATATCGTAATCTTTTCCCCAACGCTCGATTCCAGCCGCATAGTAACGGTCAGCCACGAGATTTTTAAGCTCCGTGGAGTTGCGGCGGCGAGAGTTCTGTCCGAGCACCAGCTTGCCCGCATCGACTTGATCTGCGTACTTCTGCAGAAGCTCGTCAACTATCGGGTGATCCTCGAGATTTGCGTATCTTGAAGGCTTGATGATCTCGGATGCACTTACTCTGTCATAGCCGTTTGCGTAATTAAGGCGCACCTCAACGTGCGAGATGCCGCTGTTATCACCGCCGTTCTGCAGGTGGGGAACACCGTATTCGTCCTCAAAGGCGTAGCTCTTATGGGTGTGTCCCTCGAACACGAGGTCAACGTAGCCGTCCCTTGAGAGTGAAGCATCGTAATATCCGCGAAGCGACGAGGTCTGCACCACCGAGGCGCTGCTGTTGCTGCCAAAGCCACCATGGATCGAATAAACAATGTAATCCGCACCCTCGGCGCGAAGCTTCTCGGACTCAGCCTTCACAAGCTCGGTCAGTGCCGCGCCCGTCTTGAAATAGACGTCCTCGACCTTGTCGCCCGAGATAGAGGAATAGCAATCTCCGATAGCGCCGATTATACCTATCTTCATTCCACCCCTCTCAACGAGAACAGAGGACTTGACGTAATCAACGCGCTCGTTGGTGTCGCGCTCGTATATGTTTATCGCGAGAAACGGAAATTCCGCAAGAGCAACGTTTGCCTTGATGTGCTCCTCGCCCCAATCGTATTCGTGGTTTCCGAGCGTCATTGAAACGAAGTCAAGCTCATTCATCCAATCTGTAATTATAAGGCCCTTAGTCGAGTTCGACTCAAAGCTTCCCTGCCACATATCCCCCGAGGACAGAAGTATCACGTTGTCGTCGGTGCTATAGGCGTTAGCAAGATACGTGCTCATCTCGTCAACACCGCCCTGAGAATCGGTGTCGTCAAATTTTCCGTGAAGATCGTTAAGCGCATAGAAGTCAAAGGTGATTATTACCGAAATGCCGCAGTCATCACAGCTTCCGTCGTTGTCCTCGTCGGTGTGCGCGTCGCGGTCTATCGGCGCGTCTGTCGGCTTTTCGGTGGGTGTCTCGCCGCCCGTGGCGTTGCCCTCGCCCTCGTCCGTACCGTTTGTATCTCCACCCGTCGCATCTGTGTTGACCGAGGGCGTATCGCTCTCGCCCACAAGTGCGTCAAACGAGTTGCAGGAGGATAGCGAAAAGAGCGTTATTACCGCGCAAAGAATAAGCGCGATCATTCTTTTAGAAAGCATATAAATTCTCCTTTATTTGAATCAACAACAGTATATCACATCAGAGAGTGCTTGTCAAGACGGTATTACCTTTGTATCCCTCCGTGATGGAGGCTTTATATGCGGGAGACCAATGGTCGCCCCTACGGGTTTGGTGGTTTCCTTAATATAATACCTGTAGGGGAGGGGTCGCCCCTCCCGACAAATTTATGCAAAAACGGGAGGCGGAACGCCTCCCCTACAGACAAAACATCGAAATTTACGACAAATCTTGTAGGGACCGGCGTCCCCGACGGTCCTAAAAGGGCGGATATGGAATCTGCCCCTACGGACAAAACATAAAAATTCGCGACC
>CALCTA010000045.1 GCA_937893945.1 uncultured Clostridia bacterium
GTACTCAACGTCCTCAACGAGTGAGGAAAGCCCCTTAGCTATCAGCTCGGAGTAGTTCTTACCGTCCTCTTTCTCAGCCATCTCGATGCTTGAGGGGGAGATAAAAAGTCTGTAGGTAGTTATGTTAGTCGCCAGAACGTTTCCGTTCCGATCGTAGATCTTCCCTCTGTTTGCCGCCACGGGAGAGGCGGTGGTAACCTGATTTATTACCTTGCTCTGATATTTTTCAAAGCTGAAGGTCTGCAGCGTAAGGATCCTGAGAAGCAACACCGCAAACACAGCCAAAAACGCAAATCCCAAAAAGGCGGAGCGCTTCAATGCTGTCGAGTTGTTAGTGCGGTCGCTCATAAATTCTCCTTTGCCTTATCACTTATTTTCTTTATATGATATGACACCTTCGCCGCGTTTATGCGGCTTATCAGTTACCAAGCTCTATACCGAATGCCGAAAGGAGAGATGCAAGACTGATGTTCTCCTCTTTTCCGTCATCGTATATATTTATCTCATTATCATTTTCTATAGTAACGTATTCGCTGTCGGCATATTCACGCTTTACCATACCGAGCGCCTTAGCGTCTGCCTCGATCTGTTCAACCGTGTACTTGAGGTCAAGCTTTCCTTCAAGGTCAGACTTCTCTGCCTCAAGCGTCGCTATTTCTGAATCAAGCTTTCCCACTATTGCGGTCGCGTCTCCTACCATAACAGAGCCGCTTACTATAAGGCTCATAGAGATGGCGAAAACAGCGATACCTGCCAAGACGGGTACGGGGAATTTAGAGCGTGCGCCCTCACTTCTTCCCTCGCTCCTCTCTATCGGGAACCACTTAATAAACAAGCTTTTAGCGACCGACAGCAGTCTTTCTATGTGTCCCTCCTTCGAGCCGGATTCAGCAGGGCTCGACGGAGAAGCTCCGTTTTTTCTCTGGGGGACAGAAGCCTTTTCGGCTTCCTCTGCTTTAGCCTCCTGCGCCTTCTGAGTCGAGGGCATATAGAAGGCTCTGCGGCTTCTGAAGTAGCGAACGAAATCCTCAGAGGTCATATATTTACTTCCGTTGTATTCGCCGCTACGGTAGGTATCGGCGATCTTTGAACGGGAGTCGAAAAGAATGTATGATTCAGTTGCGGAATTTTTATCCTCAAGCACAGCCGCCTCGTCCTTAACGCTACTAGAGACAGCTCTGCCGCGATAGCGCGTACGAAGCTCTGCAATACAACGGTTGTAGGAATCATTCATATATTCAACAGCCATTCTTCTCTTTCCCTCCTGAAAATTTCATCTATTTAAATTCGTATATATCCTAAAGCTTTTCCGCCACACGCAGCTTCGCGCTTCGCGAGCGGGGATTTTCCTCAAGCTCTGCCTTCGATGGAAGTATAGGCTTGCGATTGACGAGCTTTACCTTCGGCTTGTTGCCGCAAACGCATACGGGAAAATCCTTCGGGCAGGTGCAGCCTGAAGCAAGTGAAGCAAATGCCTGCTTGACTATCCTGTCCTCGAGCGAATGGAAGGTTATTATCGCTATCCTTCCGCCCTTGCCGAGAAGCTCGACCGCCGCCCGTATGGCAGGCTCGATAACGTCAAGCTCGCGGTTTACCTCAATGCGTATAGCCTGAAAGCTTCGCTTTGCGGGATGATGTCCGCCATCCCTTGCGGCAGGCGGCATCGCGTATTTGATTATATCGCTAAGCTCGGCGGTGGTCCTTATCGGAGCCGCCTCTCTTTTTCTCACTATCGCAGAAGCAATAGCAGGCGCGTATCTTTCCTCACCGTAATCAAAGAGGATCTTCTTGAGCTCCTGCTCAGAGTAGGTGTTAACTACCTCGTAAGCCGTAAGGCTGCATCGGTTGTCCATTCTCATATCGAGCGGCGCGTCGGCACTGTATGAGAATCCTCTCTCAGCGGTATCAAGCTGATAGGACGAAACACCGAGGTCGAGAAGAACTCCGTCTATCTTCTCTATCCCAAGCTCTCTGCAAACCGATGCGATCTCGCAGAAGTTGCTTCTGACTACCGTGGTGTTCTTTCCGAGAGCCGAGAGACGCTCGGTCGCGACGGCGACTGCCGTCTCGTCCTGGTCGATGGCTACGAGCCTGCCGCCCTCAAGCTTTTTTGCGATCTCACTTGAGTGCCCTGCACCGCCCGCAGTTCCGTCGATATATATTCCGTCGGGCTTTATTGCCAAGCCCTCCATACACTCGTCAAGCAAGACTGAGCGATGGTTAAATTCCAAACCCTTGCTTTCCTTTTCCATAGCGGCTATCAGAGTCCGTAGGATTCAAGGAGAGCCTTGATGTCGGCGATATTTTCCTCGGCTACCATAGCGTTGTAGTCTTCCTCGGACCATATCTCCGCGTATTTTCCACAGCCTACTACAACTGCGGTCTTCTGAATGTGCGCGTACTCAACGAGAGCCACGGGGATAACGATACGTCCCTGCGAATCGGGAGTAACGAGAGCGGCGTCTCTGTGAAGAGCTCTGAGTATAGCCTCGGACGCCTTTCTTTCCATTTTGAGAATAGGACTGATGTAGTCCTCCCACTCCGCCATGGAATACACCTTGAGACAATTCTCTCTGATGCTCTTGGCTACCATAAAGCTCTCGCCAAGCTCCTCACGGTGCTTTGCGGGGATAAAAAGTCTGTTCTTAGTATCAAGTGTGTGTTTGAATTCGCCCGAAAACATCTGATTGCCTCCTTTCAGGTGTGTTTTTGGCTTTGACCGACGGCCAAAAACTTCCGCGCCGCCTTTATTTTAGCGGCATTTGCGGCGTTTTTGTGGGAGAGTAGATGCCTTTACGACACTTCGTGCCGATTTTCCACCACTTCACACCACTTTCCACCACTTTGGTGCTATTATTATAATTCATAATAAAAAAATAATCAAGAGGTAAAATTAAAAAAGCCGAAAAAACATAAAATTTTTTTCAAATTTTTCGTAAAAATCTTCGAGATTGCCCAATTTTTTAACTTTTTTTCACAATTTCACTTGTCGCTTTACTTTTTTTTACAATTCTTTTAATTATTTACTGCGACATTCAGACGACAATGTCAAAATCGAGATAAAATTGGCGCTGTTGATAGGACAAAAATGGTGATAACCGCCGTACAGATCATGCACCTTTCTCTCCCCTCTCTGATGCTTTTGACAGATATGGTTGCGCTTGACATTTTCAATACACCGTGTTATAATGATCCTAACAGTTTTATCTTTTTCACACTTTTTTAAGCAACTCGTTTGACATTGATCGATCATTCATCCTTAATACTTAAAAATTAAAGGAGTATCCTTATGAAAAAGGCAGTTTATATCATCTGCTCAATAGTCTTGATCATTCTCGCCATTGTCGTCATAGCGGCTTTGATAAAGCCGGTCTCATTGTACGGCTTGAAATTTACAGAGCTCGCAAAAACCTATTCATATACCGTAACGAGCAAGCAATTCCTAAAGTACGAAAATCGTACAGTTTATACTACCGACGGATGTAGCTACGAAGATAAAGAAAAAAATTTCGTCAAATATCTTTACACAAATGCTGAATATCAAAAGAAAGAGATCAGATCTGTCGATGTCTATACAAGCGACCTGACAGGAGAACCGTTTTACGTTTTAATACAAACGCACAGCGATGTTAACTTTTCCATTTTGGGCAGCGACGTATATAATTCTTATATTGTTAAAACACCCGAATCAAAGAATTTTTTGACCTTTTGCGCTTACCTTGCTCCTATTTTATTTTTTGTGTCGGTAGCCGCAAGTGTTTTCTTTACAAGAAATTCAAAGAAACGCACGATCTTTGTTTTATTTTACTTTGTCGCTCTGCCTTTAGCGGCTCTTTCTCATCTTGAAAATATTACTTATTTAGATCCTGTTTTTTATAACAAGTTCTCAATTGTGTTGGCAATAGCCACATTCATATACGGTGCCGCTGCTTACTACACCTCGCGCAGAGTTCTGATACCATCCCTCATTCTCGCCTCATCCCATACTGTGCTTGGCGCGATCGGTATGTCAAGAATGATCAAAAAGCCTCTGGATTTCACGATACAGAACTGTACGGCAGTCATTTACGCCGTGTTTGGAGCTTTAGCCGTTCTCTTAGTACAGATGATTCTGGAATTCAGAAAAAACGCCGTTCCCGAAAATAACCTGCTTCGCCGATGCCTTCGCCCCTTTGATGATCTTAACCCGAGCAAAACAGATTTTTCCGTAAAGTTTATCCCTGCTCTTTTTCTTCTCCTTTGGATAGTACATCTTGAGCATCAGTCCTCACTGCTGTCTCATGGTGACTGGGGAGGGTTAGGATATGCATTAATTATACTCTTTATAGCTCTTCCCCTTTACGGCATAGTATCCAACCTTTTCACCTCGCGCATCATCCTGCCACACGTTATCCTTATCGCCATTTACATTTCTCTCGCTATTCTCGCTAGCATTCCCGGATTTAACACCTCATCATCAGATATACTTATGAGTGCGATCATCTCTCCTCGGCTACTTTTTTCACTGATTCCCGCTCTTTGCACACATCTAATACGTAAGCTGATATGCAGGCTTATCAAAAAAAGAAGAGAAAGAACTCAGCAGGAAGAGCAGACCTCACTCTCGCAGTAATAATCACCTGTCGTGCTGCTGGTTTTCTTTTCACAATAATATTAAAAGAGGGCAGATCGAAATCTGCCCTCTTAATGTATTTATTATCGTTAAGTATTAGCCGAAGTATCTCTCGAGGAGACCCTGGAATGCCTTGCCGTGTCTTGCTTCGTCGCGGTAGCTTCTCGTGTGCTTCAGGAGAGAAAGCCTTGAGGTGATTGGACTTTGGAACTTTTTGTTCAATAATTGAACTATGTATTTTATCAGAACGAAAAGCCCGAAAAGTTTCTACAAGGGACTTCGACTATCTCAGGAACTTCGGTTTCTTCTTCAGCTCCGTTAGAATGAAGCTGGAAGTCATAATAAAGCTTAACAACTAAGAAATCTATCGACTGCAAAACTATCATTCAAAAGCACTCTAAAGACTTAGGTGGAACACTGGAAGATCCTGATGTTATAAAACTCTGTGGTTGTTCAAGGAATAGCTTTTATAAATATAAGCGAGAAACAAAGACCAGCAATCACTAAAAGCTTCACGCTGCCGCATTTGCATTAATCTGTTCGATTACATTCCTGATACCCAACCAAATTGAAATATCGGTAAACACCTCAACAATGCTTCCTCTGTCAGTGAAGGGGGGCTCCTGAAGCACCGACATATCCTTCATCACGCCATTGCGCACGATATACTCAATGATTTGATTGACAAAATAAATTTGGTCTGCGT
>CALCTA010000046.1 GCA_937893945.1 uncultured Clostridia bacterium
CGATAATGCCGTTCTTTACGTTAAGAGAGAGCTTGCAAGCTCCCTGCTGGGGTGCGCACCAGCCCACACCGTGTGTGTAAGCCGAGATGTCGCTGATCTGCTTTGCTTCAACCCATTTGCCCTCTTCGGGAATGGGAGCGGGACCGTGCTTGGGGCCCTTTGTTACGGTACACATTTCCTGAACCTCACGGCTCATTGCGTACTCGCAAATGTTTTCATTGCTCATGATTTTATCTCCTTATATTTTTTTATTACGATGGTATCAAAGAAGCTTCTCTATCGCCTTCGCGTAATGCTCGCCGATAAAGCGCGCTCCGTTTTCGTTGGGGTGAACGCCGTCGCCAGAATAGAATTTAGGCTCAGGCTGGGTCTTGAGTGCCTCCTCAAACAGCTCGTCAAGCGGAACGTAAACGTCCGCGTACTCGCTTGCGATCTTGCGGATAATCGGAAGCACGGTCTTGAGTCCTTCTCTCATTCTCGGCTTGTCATCTACGTCAAGCAGGTAAGGGGAGAGGATCATTATTTTCGCGTTCGTCTCGTTTTTCAAGCGATCAAGGATACAACGGTAATTGAGATCGATCTGCGCGTCGGTAGTGCCTACGCCGATAGCTCGATGCCAGATATCGTTGATGCCGATAAGGACTGAAACGATGTCGGGCTGAAGATCGACAGCGTCGTACTTGATCCTGTCAAAGAGCTGATCGGTGCGGTTTCCGCTGATGCCGAGATTGATAAACTCGATATCAAGCTCGGGGTGCGCCTCTCTGATGATGGGGGCGGCAACGCTCGCGTATCCGTGTCCGAGATCAAAATAATTTCTTCTGTCTCTTCCCGCGTCGGTTATGCTGTCGCCTTGAAAAAGAATTCTCAGCTTTTTCATCTTTTTACGATTACTTTACGATAGAGCCGTAAACTTCACCGAAAGCGCAAGCCGCGTTGGACTCGTCGGTGTCGATGTGCATAGCGAGGGCGAACTTGTCGCTTACTCTTACTACTACGTCTCCGAATACGAGAGGACGAGCGGTGTCGAGCTTAACGCTTACGATCTCCTTGTCGGATACGCCGAGCTCTGCTGCGTCAGCAGTTGTCATATGTATATGTCTCTTAGCCGCGATAACGCCTTCCTTTACCTCAACAGAGCCGCAGGGGCCTTCGAGGATACAAGCGCCGCTGCCTGCGATGTCGCCCGACTCGCGAACGGGAGCTACAACGCCGATAGTACGAGCATCGGTGAGAGAGAGCTCTACCTGATCTGCGGGGCGTGTAGGACCGAGGATGCTTGCCTTAAGAGAGCCCTTGGGACCCTTAACTGTTACCTTTTCCTCGCAAGCGAACTGACCGGGCTGGCTGAGGTCCTTCTTATTTGTGAGAGTGTGTCCTTTACCGAAAAGGATTTCGAGGGTTTCTGCGGTTACGTGAACGTGTCTTGCAGATGTTTCGACCAAAATTTTGTTTGCCATGACCGTGATTTTATTCCTTTCTGATTTTTTGTCTATTTATTGACATACTTTTTTATATTATAACACATTTTTTTGAAGTTGTAAAGATTTAAAGTGCAAAATTCTGCAAATAATATGACATATATTTCGTCTTTTTTACTAAAACATTATATAACGGAGGATCTTATGTCAGTAGCAGAGCAGAAAAAGAGAATAAAGGAAAAAGTGAGCCGAAAAGGAGCTGATGAGGGCGCGATCTTGCCTACGGGAGAGAAGGACGGAGCGGTTACTACAGAGTCGAGGATACATTGTTTGTCGATAATCGGGCAGATAGAGGGGCATTATCTGCTTCCCGAGGGGCAAAAGGCTACCAAATACGAGCATATAATCCCCGAGCTTGTGGAAATAGAGGAGAGCCGAGAGATAGACGGACTTCTGATAATACTGAACACGATGGGAGGAGACGTTGAGGCAGGGCTTGCGATAGCTGAGATGATAGCCTCGATGAAGAAGCCGACCGTCTCGCTCGTGCTTGGCGGCGGACACTCGATAGGCGTGCCGCTCGCAACGGCGGCTAAGCGCTCGTTTATCGTGCCGTCCGCGACTATGACCATTCACCCCGTGAGAGTTAACGGCATCGTGCTTGGCGCGCCTCAGACCTTTCACTATTTTGAGGAGATGCAGAAGCGGATAGTTAAGTTTATCTGCGAGCATTCTGCCTCAACGCCCGATATTATCAGAGAGCTTATGATGCGCCCCGACGAGCTTGCGACAGATATAGGCTCGATAATCGACGGCAGGGAAGCAGTCGAATACGGTATTATCGACGAGGTCGGCGGCCTCTCGGACGCCCTCGCCGCGCTTAAGGAGATGGGAAGTTAGAATAGGTTATAGTATTTTTCCACCTTTCTTTCGAGAAAGGTGGAGCCAAAGAACTTTAATGAAGGGGAAGGGTTAAGACAAGCACAGCACCCCTTTTAAAGTTTTTGCTCAAGCTTTTTTCAAAAAGCTTGTCGAGAGCCGCCGGCGAAAC
>CALCTA010000047.1 GCA_937893945.1 uncultured Clostridia bacterium
CCTATGACCCTCTGCTTGTAAGGCAGATGCTCTCCCAGCTGAGCTATGCTCCCATCTGTCGCCGAAATTTCCGGCGACTTGCATATTATATCATATCATTTTTGTTTTGTCAAGCATTTTTTGAAAATTTTTCTCTTATTTTTCTTTATTTTTTCGCTTTTTTCATCATTTTTGCGATATCTGCCTCAGTGAATATTTCGCTTCTTCCACAGAAACGGCAATTTACCTCAAGCTCCCTCGCCTTGCCCTCTGCCTCCTGCTCGTCAAGCATCTTGAAAAGGTCGTTTTCTCCAAGAGTTATCAGAGCTCTTTCCACTCTCTCACGGGTGCAATCGCACTTATATTCAACTATCAGCTCGTCAAAAGCGTCAAATTCAATACCCTCAAGAGCGATACCCGCTATATCCATATTTGAAAGTCCGCGCTCAAAGAGGCGAGATACGTTCGAAAGCTTATTTACGTTTGCCTCGATAGCGTTGACGGTATCGGGATTTGCGAAAGGCAGAAGCTGAATTATAACGCCACCTGCCGCGCGACAGCTACAGTCTGTCTCTACGAGCACTCCAAGAGCGCAGACTGTGGGTACTTGCTCACTTGTCGCGTAGTATGCCGCAATATCTTCAGCAATCTCTCCGCTAACGAGCGGAATAGAGCCTGTGTATGGCTCTCCGTCTCCGTTGTCCCTGATTATCGTGAGAAGTCCGTTACCGACCGCGCCGCCAACGTCAAGCTTTCCGTTCGATTTTAGGGGAAGCTCCACGTCCGCGTTCTGTATATAACCCTTTACGTTTCCGTAGTAATCGGCAACCGCTATAACTCGTCCCGCAGGGCCGTCTCCGCCAAGCGTCATAGTCATCGAGTCATTCTTCTCTCCCATCATACTGCCCATCATAGATGCCGCGGTCAACAGTCTTCCGAGCGTTGCGGTAGCGGTGGGGCTTGTGCGATGGCACTCGATAGCCTTATTTACTATACCTGTTGAATTTATCACGAGAACTCTCGCGCTTCCGTCGGCGGTCATACCGCGAAGGATAGTTGATTCCTGAATTTTCATTTTCTTTTCCTTTTATATCTAAACTTTATTTTTTTGCTCTTGCAACGAAGTACCAGCGCTCATCCTCGGGGGTAAGCGCACCCAAATCAAAGCCCGAATAGATGCCGAGAAGCTCAAAGCCCGTACAGAGTAGCGTGTTTTCTATCTCTTCCCTTGTGTAACAGCGCTCCCTCTGATGCTCGTCGTCGCGGTAGTACGCCCCCTTCTCGCCCTCCTCAAAGACCGAGAGATAAAAGTCGCACACCCGGCTCTCCTTGTCGTAGAAGTTCTGCCAGCCGCAGTAGATAGCGCCGCCGTCGTCATTCTCGTCCTCAAGAACGTAGGCGTTGTCGGCATATATGTTTTCAAACTTATAGGGAGTGTTCACATCAAAGATAAACAGTCCGTCGGGGTCGGAATAATTGTGAACGAGCGCAAATGTCTTCGAGAGCTCCTCATTCTTCAGAAGATAATTGAGGCTGTCAAGACAGC
This sequence comes from uncultured Clostridia bacterium, assembly GCA_937893945.1. Classification (GTDB taxonomy): domain Bacteria; phylum Bacillota; class Clostridia; order Oscillospirales; family CAG-272; genus HGM12713. The sequence continues at coordinate 1,526 of CALCTA010000047.1, forward strand.
AGACCGTAGCTCCCACAGTTCCGTAAAGCTCAAGCTCTCTCATATCCTGCATAAGATAGAGTATTCCCTCGCCTCCGCTCGCATACGCCTCGCCAAGCATATCCGCGCTTCCGTCAACGCCTATCATATCGTATCCGCGAGACGCAAGCTCGCGCGTCATTCTTCCCGTTCCGCACGCGAGATCAAGTATTATCTCAGGTCTCTCTTTAAGAAAGCGCGAAAAGCATTCCTCAAAGAAATCCGCCCATTTTTTATAGTCAATATCCTTATTGAGCTTGTCGTAGACCCGCGCTATCGCGGAATATCCGTCGTAACTCATTTTTATCTCCTTATTTTTTAAGCTCCAGATGCTCGAACACTTTCCAGACGTCGCCCGCGCCCATAATTATCGCAACGTCGCCCTCACGAAGCTCATTCTTAAGCATCTGCGCAGGCTCACAAAAGCCGTGGGATGCGCTCGCGCCCTTTATCTTGCTTGCGAAAAGCTCGGGGGTTATTCCGAGCGTATCTGTCTCTCGAGCCGCGTAGATATCGCATATTATCGTCCTATCCGCCACAGAGAGCGCCTCGGCGAACTCGTCAAGCAGTGCCGCTGTTCTTGAGTATGTATGCGACTGAAATACGCAGAAAAGCCTGCCGCCCTTCCCTACCGTTTGCTTAGCGCCCTCAAGCGTCGCTCTTATCTCTGTCGGGTGATGAGCGTAATCGTCGTAAACTCTCGCGCCGTTCTGCTCGCCCTTATATTCCATACGTCTTGCCGCGCCGCAAAAGGCTTCAAGACCGTCCTTTATCTCCTCACCGCCAAGTCCGCATTCAAGTGCAACTGCGGCGGTCGCAAGAGCGTTATAGATATTGTGATAGCCGCTGACAGTAAGTCGCACTCTGCACAGCTTCTCGCCGTACGCCACTATATCGAAGGCGTATCTGCCGCCTTCACACGAGATATTCTCTGCTCTTATATCCGCATTCTGCGAGTCGATGCCGAAATATACGACCTTGGGCGATATCCCCTCAAGCGCTTCAATGACGTTTTCGTCGTCTCCGTTGGCTATCACTCTGCCGCCCTCTCCGGAAATCGAGGCAAACGAGCGGTAGGAGTGCTTTATCTGCTCCATGCTCTTAAAATAATCCACGTGGTCCATCTCAATATTCAGCACCACCGCGATATTAGGGTTAAAATCAAGGAAGGAGTCCATATATTCACAGGCTTCAAAAAGGAAATTCTCCCTTGAGCCAATCCGATAAGCGCCGTCCATCTCAGAAAGCACCGCGCCCGACATGACCGTGGGGTCAGCGCCCGCGCGCATAAGCGTAAGCGCGCACATAGACGTACAGGTGCTTTTTCCGTGCATACCCGAAATTCCTATTCTGCGACGGTATGCGCTCATAAGATATCCCATATAATCAGCTCTTGAAATGCAAGGCTTCCCCTCTCTGAGAGCCGCCACGTACTCGGGATTATCCTCGGATATGGCTACCGTGTAAACAAGAGCGTCATAGCCCTCAAGATTTGCCCCGTCGTGTGAGTAAAACACCTCAGCCCCCACATCCGCGAGCCTTTCGGTGAGTGCCGAGCGCACTCTGTCAGAGCCGCCTACACGCTTGCCAAGAAGAAGCGTGGCGTGAGCAAGAGAGGACATATTTATGCCGCCTATGCCGATAAAGAAAACGCTTTTGCAATCGCGAAGCATCTCATCTATTCTGCTCGCGCCGAAATGTGTGTTGGCAACAGACATACAGATCCCCTCTTTCAAAAAAATTTTCTTGCTTGTTCACACAAAAAACTTAATTTCATTGTATAACTATCAAAAAACTTATGTATAATAAAAGTAAATAAAGAATAAATTTCTACTTTTACAATTTTATGAAGCTTTATGGAAAATTATAATAACTCCGGAGGTTATAAAAATGCAGATAACAGATATCAAGATCAGAAAGCTTTTTGACGAAGGTCCTATGAAGGCTATCGTCTCGGTTACCTTTGACGGTCAGCTTGCCGTACATGATGTCAAGGTCATCAACGCCCGCGACAAATTCTTTATCGTTATGCCCAGCAGAAAGAACCCTGATGAGACATACCGCGATATCGTTCATCCTATCAACGCAAGCTTCAGAGAGATGCTTGAGCGTGAGGTAATTGCCGCATACAACGAGGAGCTCAAGGCAGCCGCGGCAGCGAAGATCGAAGAAGCTGAAGAAATTACCGTTTAATATTTCTTTACTACAAGCCTGTTGCTGATGCAACAGGCTTGTTTTTTGTTTTATTGATATTTTATATCCTTCCGTGCGACATCAGGATCCCGTTCTTCCGTATCTCGATAAGTCCGAAATAGCCGTAGCCGTAGCCGGAGGCGCCAAGGCTTCCGGGGTTAAATATCCTCAGCGGCTTGTCAAGAGAATACTCCTCGCCCTCGGGAATATATTTCTCAAGGCACTCGTGCGTGTGCCCGAATAACAGTATATCAGCCTCGCGCTCTCTTGCGGCGTATATCGCGTTCGTAAGTCCGTATTTTACCCCTCGGGTATGCCCGTGCATAAGCAGAAATCGGTATCCGTCAAGGTTTATCACGCTCTCCTCGGGCGCGCTCTCGCGCAGCCGCATCGAAAAGCTGTCGCAATTTCCCTTTACCGCAAATACACTAAAGCCGCGCGAGTAGGCGTCGGCACGCTCAAGATCGGCAAGACCGTCGCCAAGGAATATCAGCGCGTCTATGCCGCGTTGCCTGTCAAGAAGCTCAGAGAGCCTCTCATATCTTCCGTGGCTGTCCGAAACTATCAATAGTCTCATGCCTTTACCTTTTGAGCACCTACCACCGTAGTTATCTTTTCCTCTATCTTCTCCACGCCCTCGTCAAGCTTTTCCTTGATCGCTCTGACCTTAGGCAAAACTCCGTCGGGAAGTCTGAATCTGATAGCCTTCTCCTCGACTGAGAGATGGAGCTCATTGGTATATACCAGCTCACCGTCAACGCTGACGGGAGTCTCCTCGCTGAACACGAGGTGCGCCTTGCGGCACTTGAAGTGGCTGATTATATTATCAAACTTTCCTGACAAATGAGTTCCGTTCTTGTACTTTCCCACAAGCGAGAGGAACTTGAGTCGGCTGACGTTCTTTACTGCAATGCAGTCTATATTTCCGTCTGTCAGAGACGCTTTAGGATTAGAATTAAATCCACCGCCGCAGAAGGCTCCGTTGGCAAGGGTGGTAAGCAGAAGATCGCGCTTTTCAGGCTCTTTACCGTCGCGCGAGAAGTCGACCTTAAGTCCGGGCTTGCGAACGAGCGTGATAACGAGACCCGCTATGTATGCAAGCTTTCTCGGCAACCACTTTTTCTTGCCGATGCGCTCCTTTTTACATACGACGTGGCTATCAAAGCCTACATTTACCATATTTACTGAATAAAGGTCGTTGCACTTGATAAGGTCTATATCGTACGCGCTTCCGTTTATCTGAGCGTCAATATTGAAAAAGCGCTCCTTGTCGGTAAAGTTGCTTACGAAATCGTTACCCGTTCCCATAGGAACTACGCCGACAGACACCATTTCTCTCTGCTCTGGCGAAAGCTCCATTACGAGAAGTATGGTCTGGCAGAGAGTTCCGTCTCCGCCGCAGGCTATAAAGCTTATCTCCCCGTCGGCTGCCGCCGCATTGTCGCGAATGAAGTCTCGCGTTTCATCTATATTCCGAGATACGAGCACACTGTAGTCAACGCCTGCTCTCTCGCAAGCCGCAGAGATGTCCAAAAGCACTCCCTCAACCAATTTTCCTTTTCCTGCCAAGGGATTGACTATAAAACAGTATTTCATATTCTTTACCTTTCTTTCGTTAGTTTTTGGAATACCGAAAACGCGTGATGCATATAATCATACACAGTAATTATAACACATAAATTCGTTTTTGTCCACAAAAAGATTTTAATAATCTCAAATACCTAAAAAAACATTATTTTTCTCGCACTCTCAGCGCCTTTTTGCATATACTTTCTATTAGCAAGGCTAAAAGTTATCAACTAACGGAGGTATCTATCATGCAAATAAACCGTGAAAATCTTGAAAAGCTTCTCTCCCTCAACGACTTCCAACTAAAAATGATCATCAACAGGATAGCCACCGAGGGAGGCATAGATCCCGCAGAATTTAACATAGACCCCTCAAGCATAGAAAGCATACGCCGAGTGCTTGGAAGTGCCACCGACGAGGATCTTGCGCGTATAGCCGATCAGTTTGCAAGCGGCAAATTAGGCAAAAAGAGGTAAGCGCCTATGGATGAGCAGAACACCGCAACGCAGAGCGGCAGCTCTGACGGATTTTCGTCCATACTTAACGGAATACTGTCCAATCCCGAAATGATGGCTATGATATCCTCTATGGCGGGCAAGCTCAAGGGCGAGAGCGCCCCCACAGAGAGCGAGGCGGCAACAGTCGGCGAGGCATCACAACCCACAAGCGCTCCCGAGCGCCTGCCCGAGACAATAAGCGCACTCGCGCCGCTTCTATCGGGAGAGGGTATCAAGCACTCAAAGCGCGACAACGACCGCGCCTGTCTCCTTCGCGCGCTCAAGCCCTATCTAAGCGCAGGGCGGAGCGAGGCGATAGACTACATTATCAAATTTTCAAGTATTGCCGATCTGCTCAAGAATCTTTCTTAGGGCGGCGAGATCTATGGAGGTGGCTCTGAATGTACGCAAGACCGTCGGGATACAGATACCCGAATCAACCCCTGAGAGTACCCGATAACTACGGTGGCAACGCCTTCAGGGAGAGCAAGGAGAGCGACGAGGCGGAAAAGCAGGAGATAGAAGCCTCTGCAGAGGTAATATCTCGCGAGGAAGCGTCTAAAGGCGAGCAAGCGGAGGAGGCGTCTCTGCTCTCAAAGCGCGGATTTGGTCTGCGGCTCGGCTCGCTTTTCGGCAAGGGCGGCAGTATCGGAACAGAGGAGCTTCTCATCCTCGCCCTGATCCTGCTCCTCGCCGACGGCAGCGACGGCTTTGACGACCTTATCCTCTTCCTCGTTCTACTCTTTTTCATAAAATGATAAAACCCCGACAGATCTTGAGGTCTGTCGGGGTTTTGTTCTCTTTGATAAATTTATTTGTTTTCAAGTATCCACTTTCTCGCAAAGGAAAGCAAAGCTTCGGACATTGAGGAAAATTCAACCGCTCCACCATTTTTCAAATTCAAAAAAGTGCTGATGATAGCCTGCTCATCGGGTGAGGCGACCGACAGGAGCTCTTTTTGATGCTTGACGTATCTTCCTGTCTGCCTGAAAACGATCGCTTGCACCACGAAAGATGCGGACTTATATAATCCTCTCAGTATATCCTCGCTTTTCTCGTGCAGCATATTATGCACACAGCCGTGATAGATATTGCAAGCACCGATCTTGATCGCTCTTTCAACAGTCTCCTTGTCAAGCAACGTCAATAACTCATCAAGGCTGCCTTTTATGGGTGTTGTGTCATAATAAAACTGAAAAAGGTCGGAAGGCTCCCACGAGAGAATCTCATCCTTGCCTGAAATAAAACCGCAGATCAGCTCTCTGCAAGGCAGAGTATCTAACATTTCACCGTATTTTTGAATGTCCGAAGCGGACAGTTGATCTAATATTACCACAACGTCAATATCACTCGTTTCTGTTGCTTCACCACGCCCATAGCTTCCTTGCAAGCCAACAAAATACACACGGTCTTTGAAAGCTCCATTTAAGGCTTTCAAAAAGCCGTCCATCCACGCAGTAACGTCTATCATCTTAATTATCTCCGTAAATTCTTATTTTTTGTTTTATCGCCATTTTCGCCTTTGTATTATAAAGGCTTCGGGCAAAGCCCATACCTCCTGAGGTTGCGCTCACCTAAAGGCTCCCTTGTGCAAAGGGAGGCTTTTTTCTGCTCCCATAATAGCACAAATCGGCAGAGAAAACAAGGCTCTGCCGATATTTATATGTGTATCCGTAGGGGAGACCTGCGGTCTCCCGCGGGCGAACACAGTTCGCCCCTACCGTGTTCCGAAAACATCCTTATGAGAACGCTCCTAACGCCCGTTTTTTTATTTCCTCATCATTTTCTGCTTTCTGATGTCGGTGCCACTGAATGGGAGCGGATAATACTCACCAAAGAGACGGCTGGTGATGCGCTCGGAGTACTTCTCCTCGATCTCTTTTTTCGTTAGATTTGTATTGATAAAAGTACACTTTCTGTTGTTTATTCTTGAATTTATAACGTCGTAGAGGCAGGAGACCGTGAACTGATTTATCACTTCTGTTCCAAGATCGTCGATGATAAGCAGATCTGCGCTGTAATATCTCTCTGTGTCTCTTCCCTCTCCGTTTCCGAAGCGTCTTGACTCAAAATCGCCTATCATTCCAACAGCGCTTACGTAAAGCACGTCGTAGCCCTTGTCGATGACCGATTTCGCGACCGCGGTCGAAAGATGCGTCTTTCCAAGTCCCGTAGAGCCCATAAGCAGATAATTTCTGTAGGTGTTCTCGTCAAAATCCTCCGCGAAGCGCTTAAGACCCGCAAGGAACATCTCCATATTGGCGTAATTCGCACCGCCCGAGCGGTAATAATCGAGCGAGAAATTATCAAAGCTTTGCGTACGGATAAGTCCGCCAAGTCCCGAGGATTCGTATCCCGCAAGCACAAGCGCACGCTTCATACACTCGCACATCTTCATATTGGCATATCCCGTGTCTCCGCACTTCTCGCACTCGTACTTGACGTCTGAATAGTCCTCAGGATATCCCGCACGTACAAGCGCCTCTCCGCGCCTTGCGAGCAGCTTGTCGTTGCGCTCCTTGAGCCTCTCTATCTGCTCGTCGGTGTTCTTCGCGCCCGAGAGAATGACAGCCATTATGTCCTTACCCGTGCCCGCAAGCACAGCGTCTATCTGCTTGACCTCAGGGAGCTTTGAATAGAGCTCGCTCTTGCGCTCGTCGGCTCTCTGCCTTGCGATAATATATTTTCGGGAGTATTCGTTTTTTATTCTTACGTAATCCTCTCTGTTATATCCCATTATATAAATCCTCTTTTTACTTATTTCAGATCCTTAAAGCTTCGCTCAAGTGCCGCCTCGTAAAAATCGTCAAGGTCGTAGCTCTTGGCTTCATCGGCACTTCCCTGCTTCTTCTTTTGCTCAAAGTCAGCCACCTCGTCGGCAGTCTTAAGGCCCTCAGCGTTCCACTTTTCAAGAATAGCGTCAGCGTATTTGGGCGCAGGCTTCTGTATATTGTCTATCGTGATATCATACGCGAGCCTTATCACCTCAAGGTCGTAGCCGAACCTCTGAGTCCACTTCTCAAAAAGGCTCTTCTCGGTCTTAGAAAGCTCTCTGCCCGATGCGCCGAAAAGCTGCTTTATCTGTCCGATGAGCTCGGCAGACTGCTCTATTCTCGCTATTCTCGCGCTGACCTCTGCCGTTGTGGTAATTCCGTCGTCGTAAAAGCTGAGGGAAAGCTTCTCTGAATAACGAAGGCTCTTCTTGCCTATCCTTACGCAGTATGCAAGTATATGTAACACTGCTTCCTCATCAAATCCGAGCTGGTCAACGATGCCTGCCACGATGCCCGTATCATAAGAGTTAAAGGTCTTTCCTACCACTCTCTGCGCCTCGTCAATAAACTGCGCCGAAACTCTCCGTCTCTCAAAGAGAGCCGCAAGCTCCTCAGTCGCGTAAGGGGATACGCCCGTATTCTTCTCAACAGCGCCAGCGCGGTGCGCGGTCTCGGGCGCGCTCTGCGCCTTTGGCTTCTTTGCAGAGCCCTTAGCTACAGCCACAATTCCTGCGCCTTTCCAGAATTTGACCGACGCCTCTATCTCAGGAAGCTCAAGCCCGAGAAGTCCCGTGAGCTTTGCGGTATCCTCCACATCGCCCTTGGCGTCTGCCGCCATCATAAGCGCTATAAGTATTCTCAGATCCTGCTCGTCAGCGTTTGCGAGCAGATCCGCGAGATTTTCGGGTGTCTCGCCATTTATGTATTTCAAAGATATACTTGCCATCTCTCAATGCCCTTTTCGTTATTTATTTGAGGCATTGCCGAGTGGCAACGTCTCATTCAAAGTCCTTTGCTATCTCGTAGCAGAGTGCCATAAGCGAGTCGCCTATATGCACATTCTCGACAGCCATGCCCTTCTTGCTGATACCGATGTCGGTACCCGTGAAGTTCCACACGCCTCGCACCCTTGTTCCGTCAAGGCGCGCCATTACTTCCTCTGTACATTCCTTCGGCAAGGTCAGTATCACGATATGAACGCCGTACTCCTCAAGCTTTCGCTCAAGCTCGTCCATAGAATATACCGAAATTCCCGCCACCTTTTTGCCTATCACTTCCTCGTTGACGTCAAACATAGCCACCACGTCAACTCCGCGCTTCTCGAACATAGGGCTCTTTACGAGCGCCATACCGAGATTTCCCGCTCCTACGAGAGCCGCGCGGAAGCCGAAGCTTACGCCGAGTATCTCGCATATCTTGGAATATAGGTAGTTCACGTTGTATCCGTATCCCTGCTGACCAAAGCCGCCAAAGCAGTTAAGGTCCTGGCGTATCTGAGATGCGGTGAGATTCATCATGCTTGAAAGCTCTGCCGAGCTTACTCTCGTCTTTCCCTCGCGGATAAGCACCCTGAGGTATCTGAAATATCTTGGCAGTCTCTTTACGACCGCGGGTGAGACGTCGGGACGTGAGATATTGCTGTCTCCGTATGGAGAGGAATACTCTACCTTAAAAAGCTCCTCATCGTCTGCAATTCTGTTTCTTTCGTTATTCTCTATCATCTTGCTCCTCCGTTATTTGCTTATTCAGGTGCCGTCGTCGTTTGCCGACGCGTTGAGCGAGGTATTTGCGAAATTTCCTGCGAGATACTCAAAATAGCCTGCCGCCGCGACCATAGCCGCGTTGTCCGAGCATAGTGAGAGCGACGGACGGCAGAACTCCACCCCTCTCTTCTGACACAACCTGTCAAGAGCGCCTCTTATATGAGAGTTAGCCGCAACTCCCCCCGCAAGCACCATCTTCTCGGTGGGGTATCTATCAAAAATATAGCCTGTTTTCTTAACTATAGCGTCAACTATTACCTTAGTGTAGGACGCGGCAATATCCGCGTGCGAGGGCTCGACACCCTTCTGACGCTCGGAGTTTATATAGTTGAGCGCCGCCGTCTTAAGACCGCTGAACGAGAAATCAGCATTGTCTCCCACTATTGCGGGCGACGGAAGCTTTATCGCCATGGGGTCTCCCTCCTTGGCAAGCGCATCCATAGCCGCACCGCCGGGATAGGGCATTCCTATCACTCTGCCTATCTTGTCAAACGCCTCGCCCGCGGCATCGTCTCTCGTTGAGCCTATCTCCTCAAAATCGGTAGGAGTGTTTACTCTGTAGAACGAGGTGTGTCCGCCCGATACCACGAGTGCCGTAAAGGGCGCGCTCAGAGTCGGATACTCAAGATATGCCGCCGCAACGTGAGCCTTTACGTGATTTACCGCCACAAGAGGAATACCTTGCGCGAAAGCTAAGGATTTCGCGAAGTTCACACCCACGAGCAGAGCGCCGATAAGACCCGGGTGCGAGGTAACCGCAATGCAGTCTATGTCCTCTATCTTCAGCCCCGCAACGTCAAGCGCCTCGTAGGTTATCCTGCTCACCGCCTCAATATGAGCGCGGCTTGCTATCTCGGGAACAACTCCCCCGTAAAGTCTGTGTATCTCTATCTGCGACGCCACGATATTCGAGCATATCTGTCTCGTCTCGCCGTCCATTCTGACGACAGCCGCCGAGGTCTCGTCGCAGGAGCTTTCTATACCTAAAACGTACATTTCGTAATTATGCCTTTCGTTTGTTCAAATGCTTTTAGTCATAACGCAAGCGTTCTCAACAGGGTGAGAATAAAATCCCTTTCTAATGCCCTGCTCTGCCCATCCAAGCGAGGAATACATCGAGCGCGCGGCGATATTCGACTCTCTTACCTCAAGCGAGAGAAATACTATTCCCCTCTCCTTAGCGTAAGTCTCTGCCGCCTGCATCAAAGCCCGACCAACACCGCGCCTGCGCGCGTCGGGATGCACCGCTACGTTGATTATCTGCCCCTCGTCAAGCACGCACATCATTCCGACGTAGCCGATAACTCTCTCCCCATCAAGCGCAACCAGCGCACTCGCCCTATCTGTGAGCATAAGCTCAAGGCTCTCTGCCGACCACGGCACAGAGAAGGACATCTCCTCTATAGCCGCAACCTCGGGAAGATGCTCACGGGACATTTTTGTAATGGATATCATATCAATAGCCAAATATGCCGCTGAGCGAATCGTCGTCGTCTATCCAGGACTGAACGTCTATGATGCGGAAGTTCTCAGCATCGTCTCTTACGATGACCTGAGAGATACCCGCGTTTATTACCATACGCTTGCACATCATGCAGCTTGTCGTGCCGCTTACAAGCTCTCCGCTCTTAGCGTCAACACAAACCATATAGAGCGTCGCGCCAAGCATTCTCTCTCTCGCCGCCGCGATTATGGCGTTAGCTTCAGAGTGGACCGAGCGGCAAAGCTCGTACCTCTCTCCTCTGGGGATGTTGAGCCTGTCTCTCATGCAATAATTGAGATCGCTGCAGTTCTGCCTGCCGCGAGGAGCGCCGTTGTAGCCCGTGGATACGATAACGTCATCCTTGACTATAATAGAGCCGTATTTCTTGCGAAGACATGTGCATCTCTCTGCCACAGTCTGCGCAATGTCAAGATAATAATTATGCTTAGTTACTCTGCTCATAATATCCCTCACAAATAAAGTAGTGCTTTTGCACAGTTATACATAATAATTATACACCCTGTGTCGAAATAAATCAAGTCTTTTCTTTTCATTTGAGAGAAATTTCTGTTTCTCCCTCTCCGATGACTGAAAATTTACCTGAAATTAAATTAAAGATATCGCACATTGGAATGCTAATATCAGAAGTAATTCCCTGCCCAAGCCTTATGTATTATGCTCTGCTTCTGCCGAAAAGGACGGTCGAGGACGCCTGTCCCTACAACCAAAATATCAAACCACCCTCAGAATCTGTAGGGGCGACCATTGGTCGTCCGCATAAAGAAAAACCCAAGAGGAAATAATCCTCTTGGGTTGTTTTATGTGATTGAATTGTTTGTGCGAATTATGCACCAGCACCCTCTTCAGCGGAAGGGTTGGGGACTACTTTGACAACAACAACATTTTTAAGATCCTTAAGTGTCTTCAAACTGTCTTCAGCAGCAGTTGCGTCAACACCAACCGCGGTAAGAGTTGTTATATCGCCGGAAGACCAAACAACATCGTTGTCATCAACGATCACTTTATTGTTGCTATCAAGATTAGCTGCGGTGCCCGCTACTTCTTCAAGCTTAGAGGTGGTTTTATTATATTTGAAATAAACGGTACCGTCTTTAGAATTGTAGCAGAAATAATAGTCAGCGTTGCTATCCATCTGTCCATCCTCTTCTGCGAGAATAACGGTAAGAGCTGCTCTGGTTTCCTGCTGAATAGAGGAGTTGTTTGCCTTTGCTACAATTCCTGCGAAAGTAGGAATAAGTACACCTGCAAGAATCGCGATAACTGCGATTACGATTACGAGCTCTACAATTGTAAAGCCCTTTTTATTATTTCTTTTCATAATTTTCTCCTTAGAATAGTCGACCTACAAACGCGTGGGCTTGTAGGTTGACTTTTAATATGTTTGATTATTTAGCAATCTTAATGGTTACGTTGTTTGTGCCTGCGCCGGTTACTTCAAGACCAGCTACGTTACCGCAAAGATCCTTCCACTGCTGCTCGTTCAAGCTATTAAATGCCGTTGCTTCTCCGTTAACTTCAAAGGTACCGCCGGTGATGTTGATTACAGAATCAGCAACAGCGTTAGATGCGGTTGCTATAAAGAGGTTACCCTCGAAAGTACCGCCGGAGATATTAAGAGTACCGCCGGAGGAAAGTACGCCTACACAATAACCTGCATTAGCCGCACCTTCAGTAGCCGCAATATAGGTACCACTCTTAATGTTTGCTGTTGCACCACCGGAAACGCCGATACAGATACCTGCCCAAGATGTATCGCCAGAAGACTTAAAGGTTACATTTTCAAAGGTTGCAGTTGTACCAGTGGAAATCTCTGCGCCCATAGAGTTAGCAAAATTAATAACAGTATTAGTAATTGTGACAGTTGAATCGGTTGTCTTAATAACAGAACAAGGCTTAGCGAGACCACTGAGTCCAGTAAAGGTAATGTCAACATTATCAACTGTGAGTGTTGCGCCATTCATTGTACGGATAGAGCCCCAAAGAGAAGGATCGCCGTTCACGGATGTTGCAGAAGTAACGATAGAGCCGTCTGTAATTGCGAGCGAACTATCTGCTACATGGAATGCTCTAGTGTAAGCATCGCCATAATCTGTAGTTAATGTCTGTCCTGCGAGATTCAAAGTAACGGGAGTTTCAACATTTTCAAGTTGGAAGTTGTTGCTGGTTTTCAGTGTTACGGACTCGCTAAGAGTGATAACGCCGCCCTTCTCAAGAAGGCCAACCAACTTTGTAACATCTTCTTGCAACCAAGCAGTGTCAACTGCGGGAACAACGCTACCGCCTGCTGCCTTTACTGCCTCAACGAGTTCAGCGTCCTTAACTGCGAAGAACCAAGTAGCACTAATAGAGGTATTCTCAGTAAGAGCCTCTGCAACATAGATGATCTGGAAATCCTTATCTACGAGCATGATCTGGTTAGAAGCAGACTCCCAAACGAAGTAACAACCTTCGGTTGTGGGGTTGAGGTTTTCTACAATGTAGCCGTTCTCTCTGAGAACAGAAAGAACCTCGGAGAAGTTTGCGGGCTTGTTACCCTCAGCCTCTTCCGAAATAAGAATGGTATTAAGGTTCTTAGCAAGCTGAGTATCCTTGGAGATATTCGCTTTCTTAATAATACCAGCGAATGTGGGGATAAGCACAGCCGCGAGAATAGCGATAACCGCGATAACGATTACGAGCTCAACGATTGTGAAACCCTTTTTGTTGTTTCTGTTAATCATTTTGATTTCTCCTTAAA
>CALCTA010000048.1 GCA_937893945.1 uncultured Clostridia bacterium
AGGAGGGAAGCTGAGGCTTCTTTCCGGGGCTCCAGAGCCAGATAGAGTTTCCGGGACGCAGACCTCGTGCCTTACGAGCCTTATTTACGGGGTGATCCTTGAGAATGTCATAGCTGTCCTTCATTATTTTCAGAAATTCCGCGCCGCCGTCATTCTCACGAGGCAGATAATCTCCTATACGCTGACCGATAATATCGTGAGGTCGTGTAAAATCGTATTTATCCATATCTGTCTTCCACATAAGACAATGACGATAGCTAAGACCTGTGTAGAGATGCTTGATGTCGTCGCAAAGAGCGGCGTTGATAGCCTTTACAAGCTCGTCTGCCTCTGCGGTGGATATCTCATCCGCGGAATTATCGGTGATTATTCTATCCTCATAGTTTTCCTGCTCCTCGGTAAGAGTAACAAAGTTACATCTGATAGCAGTATCTTCATCACGCATAGTAAGTCCCATGCTTAGTGCTTCAAGCGGAGAGCGTCCCTTAGAATACACCTTAGGGTCAAAGGAAAGTATAGCCATATTAGCCGTGTCGCTCTCGGGAACCATTCCCGCAGGAACGTTAGATACCATACCAACGAAGGACTTCTTTACAAGGCTGTCCATACAAGGCTTATCTGCCTTTTCCATAGGAGTAAGACCGCCAAGTGCTTCTATTTTTTCGTCTGCCATTCCGTCAGGAATGAGTACAAGATATTTCATATTGGGTTACCTCGGTATTGCACAAATTTAATACTGAAATTGCTGCAAGATAAAGCCTTATCAAGCGTCGCAATAATCAAAGATTATTATATCATAAATATAAAGATTTTACAATGTTTTTTTGCGTTTTTTTGCTCAAAAATCAACAATATTTTTGCGTTTATACAGTTGTTAAGAATAGTGTTTAAAAGAATTCGTCAAAGTGGTTGAAAAAAATCAGTTTTTGTGATAAGATTATATTATCGTGTATCTCTACAAAGCCTCATGGAAGGAATTCAGATAAATATGCCAGCAAAAACCAGAAAGAATTTTAAGAAAAAACTACTCATCATATTAGCAGCACTCGCCGCATTGCTTCTTGTGATGTATCTTCTTACACTTATGCTTCCTAAGATATTTAACAGTATAACAGAGGATAGCTCGGAAGAGGGAACTGCTAATTTTAATTTCTATACTCCCGATTATAATGAAAACATATACGAGGACGAAAATTATCTCGCGCTTATAGAAAGCGGAATTCTGACCTACGATAACGGCGCTAACTCTATAGTAAATATAAATCCCGATAACGCCGCAGAGCACGGAGATGCTGTAAAATTACTTACCGACTACGTGTACTCGATAATCAATGGCGATGCTAATAAGCATAATTCCTACTTCAGCGATAGGTATTATGAAACAAAAGAGCCTAAATCAAGCTTTACCATGCAGAAGATATATAACGGAACGATAACTTATTATTCTGTTGAGAGCGCAACCGAAAACGGCAACAATTATACAAAATATATTTACAAGCTTAAGTACTATATTCACGAAAACAACGGAACATTCCGTATGGATATCGGCGAAGATGCAAAAACACAATACGTGGTCATAACCGACCGCGAGGGAAAGCTTCTGATAGATTTCATAGGCACATCAAGCTATAAACTCAGCTAACGAAAAAGCCGTAGCCCAAAGGCTACGGCAAGTTAAGTAAAATTATTTGATGCTATCTACTACGGAATGTACCCAAGCAATAAGCTCAGCCTTTTCAGCTTCAGCAAGCTTTCCGCCAAGGAATGCAAGTCCGCCGAACTTAACCATCTTAACGTCTTCGATAACGTTTGTACCTGTCTCTCTGAGGGTAGAAAGAACGTTATCACGAAGCTTTTCATCACCGTCAATAAGAAGCGCTACGTTCTGAGCCTTCTTCTTATCAAGCTCACGGCAGAACCTTCTTACAAGGTCATCTACATCACCCTTACCGGAAATAGCGAGGATAACGAGGCGTTCGTTCTCGCAGGAATATGCGGGAGGGATAATATCGATCGCATTATAGTTCTGGGAAAGTCCGAACTCAGCCTTTATAGCTTCGCCAAGATCCTTCATTTTTGATTTTTTGGAATAGTAGAGAAATCTCATTTTAAGTGCCATAACTTTTGACCTCCAAATTTATTCGTTAATTTATTATATCAAATACTTTCGCTTTTAGCAATAGCTTTTTGAGAAAATTATTAATATTTTATTTTCAGATACCAATATCAAATATCAGCGAAAAATGGCACAGAAGCGCCTTTATAGCATTTTTTGACCATTTTCCATTCCCCTAATTATACAAAATTTGCATTTTGTATAATTTTATATCTAAAAAAGAACCCTAATCTCTTTGACCTTTTTTGCCACTTTCCTGCCCATAATTGACGCTAAGATCGGCTTAGCTTCTATTTATGCCGCAAAACCCTTACGACTACTGCTTGTTGGAGGTCTTGTCCGTATGCCGTTCTCTATAGGCTTTGACACTCTCATCGTTAATAACCGATCCTACGCCGAGGACGACTTATCAGAGCTTTTTGAGCTGTTCGTTCCACTTGGCATTAAAAATTTTGTTTTTCTTTTCGAATTTGATCTTGCTAATACGAGCTTTCTCAGAGTTAATAAAAAAATATCATTGTTGGAAGAACGCCTCTCAATGATAACTCCGCGCGGTATTCACTCATCGGTAAAGCTTGAGCTTATATTTGACAGCGGCGCGCCATTCAACTCCGATCTGTCCAAGCTCTACGCATCGCGCTCAAAGCACTCATTGTTCGTAGCGTTGCCGATCTTTCCTCGAACTGATGACAACGTTTTTGCTACAGATCTCAACCGTCTACTTTACAGGAGCAGCTCTTTCCCGATATTCACTTCTTTCCAGAATATAACCGAGACAGCACCCGCCGAATTTGTCTCAAGGCTCACCGCAACAGATGCAGGTTTTGGATTTGACCTGAATTATCTCCTGCGCACAGACCGACCTGAACTTACTAAATCTCTTATAAGCAATAACGCCCTTATTTTACCAATGATTTCACACCAACCCGCAAATTATGTCGGAATTATGAACGAAATATCATACTTCAAAGAAATTTATGGGAAAAGCGAGTATTATACGCTATGCAGCCAAATAAACCGCTGTTCATCCAAAGCAGGCTTTTAAATCTCGTTCTTGACGTATTTTTGTCTTGTGGCTTCCCCGCCGCGCAGATGCCGTTCCCTCTTGTTAACGTCAAGAACCTCCTTTACCCTGCTGTACAGATCAACGTCCACCCATTTAAGTATCTGCGTTACGTCCTTATGAACGGTGCTTTTGCTGATACCAAATTTATTTGCCGTAGCGCGCACTGTAGAACGGGTCTCAACCAGATATCTTCCAAGTATAACGCATCTTTCTTTGATTGAATCAACTGAATTATTGTACATTTTAAAACGCTCCGCAGATTATTTCATTGAATAATATGACGGTAGGCATCAAAATATTAACAAATATCATAAACGGAGATATGCAATGCAAAAAGAAACAAGCAAGATAACAGAATCGGATCTTATGGAAGGAATGTCCTCCATCTCTGCCGTAATCAAAGCGATAGAAGCCGGCAAAACAGATAGGCGCATACTCACCGTTTTTATTGATTCAGCCAAGAAAAGCTCCAAGAGACGCGAAATATCATTTCTTTCACGAAAATCCAAGGAGCTCGGATTTTCAATTGAATTTTGCGATGAGGCAACCATCTCCGAGCTTACGGTCGGCAATTCACACGGAGGTATAATTGCATTTTGCTCTGAAAGAACGATTCCCGCTCTTTCAAAAGAAGCTATAAAGCCTAGCGGAGTCTATTATCTCCTTGAGGGAGTTGAGGATCCGTACAATTTCGGATACGCGGTGCGCTCAATATATGCTGCGGGTGGCGACGGAATCATCCTGACACCTCGCAACTGGATGGGGGTGGCAGGTGTAGTAGCCCGTTCGTCAGCAGGAAGCTCTGAGCTTATAGATATGTATATTGCTGAGCCTGAGGATGCCACTGAGATTTTTAAAGAGCTTGGATATAAGGTGATCTGTGCCGGCATACGAGACTCAGTATCACTTTTTGATACCGATCTCTCTTATCCGCTTTTCGTAGTTCTTGGAGGCGAGAAACGCGGTATATCAAGAGCTGTTCTTGACAAAGCCGATGAGATAGTAAGAATTGATTACGGTAACGACTTTAACGGCTCTCTCTCAACTGCCGCAGCAAGTGCTGTTTTCGCGTTTGAGATATACAGAAGCAACCGCAAGATCTGATACGCATAATTTTTTAGCTTTTTAGTTTTTTGTTTACCGTTTGTTAAAAAATATGTGCTATACTAACTGTAAATATATTGTATAAGATATCCGAGGTGTTTATGGAACACAAGCTTGCCGTTATCGGCGTTGGAAATATGGCGAAGGCTATCATTGCAGGCATAGCATCAGCAAAACTTCCTGTATCTGAGTTTTTGCTTTACGATAATAATCCCGAAACCTTTAGTAATCTGCCTATCAGTGAAGGATTCAGCCTTACCTCGAGTATAGGAGAGGCTGTAACAGAGGCTGATTGCGTATTGCTTTCGGTAAAGCCTCAGAATTATCCTGATGTCCTTCAGGAGATCCGCGAGCTTGACGGGCATAGCGAAAAGCTATATATATCTATAGCTGCCGGCATAACCTCTGACAGTGTTTCCGAGGCACTTGACGGCGCGGTAGCAATAAGAGTTCTCCCGAACATTCCTATGACTATAGGATGCGGTGTATCCGCTATATGCAGAAATTCTGCGGCAAGCGAAGAAAGCTTCAGCTTTGTAACCGATATTTTTGCCTCTGCGGGAAGCACGCTTATAATCGATGAATGCGAGATGAACCGTATTATCGGTGTTACGTCATCTTCTCCCGCATACGTCTTTAAGTTTATAGATGCTATATGCAAGGGTGCTGAGCTCCAAGGACTTGACCGCGACGCTCTACTCTCGGCAGTATGCGACGTAGTTATTGGCTCTGCCCTCCTTCTCAAAAATTCTCCCGATGCCCCTTCCCTACTTATTTCAAGGGTTGCATCCAAGGGGGGGACTACCGAGAGAGCGCTCAATGCTCTTGAGGAAGCTGACTTTGATAATATGATAGCTCAAGCTATGATCGCGTGCACAAAGCGTGCCGATGAATTGGGCGGCAAATAAACCATTTTCGGAAAGGTGTACCGTTTTGGAACAGAAAAAGAAAAAATTCAAATTATTTGATATGAATCGCGACGGAAAAGGCGCAGTCGAGGAAAACAGAAAGCCTACTCTTGCCTTTTTCTTTAAATCTATCTTCAGAAAATTTCCTCAACTTCTCAGACTGAATCTGCTGATGCTGTTTCAGATATTGCCGATAATATTTTTCGTTCTTGTGCTTGTTCTCGGCAATAAAACTCCGTCCTCCACAAGCACGCTCTTCGCGCCTCTGTACGGAATAAATCAGGCGCTCTCAACGCCCGGAGCGGCACATATGCTTGATATGTCATCATTGCAAATGTCTCTGCCTGTATTCAGCACGCTTGATAATTTTATTCTCATTGCTCTCGCGCTTTTCCTCGCGATAACGTGGGGATGGCAAAACGTTGGCGCTACTTACGTTCTGCGCGGTCTTGTCAGAGGAGATGCGGTATTCGTATTTTCGGATTTCTTCTACGGTATCAAGAGAAATCTAAAGCAAGGCTTTATTTTCGGACTTATCGACTTCGGGCTCTGTGCAGTTCTTGTTATCGACATAATCTATTTCAATCAGCTTACAGGCTCCTTCGGCTTTGACTTTATGTATTTCGTAATACTCGCGCTTATCATAATCTACGTTATGATGAGATTTTACGTTTACAATCTTCTTATCACATTTGATATGAAGAATTTCAAGATCATTAAAAACGCATTTATATTTTCAATACTTGGCATAAAGCGAAATATTCTGGCACTCCTCGGAATCGTTCTTTTCATTGGCTTGCATCTGCTTCTGATCTTTTTCCTTATGCCAACGCCCTTTGGATTCGTTATCATTCTTCCGCTCATATATGCCCTCGCCGTAACCGCCTTTATGGGAACCTACGCGGCATATCCGATAATCGATAAATATCTTATCGCGCCTTATGCAAGCGAGGAAGATACCGAAGAATTTATTTATCTCAAGCCTGACGATGATAACTCGCAGAGCTAAGATATTTTAATACTGTACGGTCTATCAATTAAAGGCTGCCGCTGATGCGGCAGCCTTTTTTAAGACTGTTTTATAAGCTCAGACACTGTAACAAACTCATAGCCCGCTGAAATCAGCTCAGGTATCATAAGCTCAAGCGCCTCGCAGGTTGTATTCTTGCCCGAGGTATAATCGTGCATAAGAATAACGTCTCCGCCTTTTACGTTATCAAGTACGTTCTTCTTTATATCTTCAGGTGGAGTGTTTTTCCAGTCAAGTGTATCCACACTCCAAAGAACGATCGAATGCCCCGCTTTCTTAGCGGCACTTACGACCTCTACGTCGTAAAGTCCACACGGCGGTCTGTAAAGGCTTGGTTTTTTACCCGTTATATCAAAAATCAGCGAGTCGCATTTTTGCATTTCCGCGACTATATCGGTGCATTTCCGAGAGCCGCATACGCTATGCGAAAAGGAATGATTTCCGATCTCGTGTCCCGCCGATACGACCTTCGTAAACGGCTCGGGGTAGTTCTGAATATTCACACCTATTACGAAAAAAGTAGCCTTTATATCATACCTGCCGAGGATATCAAGTATCCTCTCGGTATATCTTGGATGAGGTCCGTCATCAAAGGTAAGAGCTATTTTTTTCGTAGGTTCACGGCTTTTTGAAAAAACAATACTCGAATTCCCTGCTCCAAAAATATCCACTCTCGCAAGTATGCATCCCAAAAGGATGCAGGATATAATGGTAAATATCCGCGAACGCTCAGCTATTCTTCGCATTTGTCAACTCATCTAAGCTGCCAAAGCGATATCCCTGTGCTCTCAGCTCATCTATGATATCCCCAAGGATCGCCGCATTAGTGGCTGACGTTGGATGAAGAAGCATTATCTCTCCATTGTGGAGATTTGAAAGTATCTTCTCCTTAGCAGCCTCGTGCGACGGCTGAGAATTATTGTCCCAATCGGCATAAGCAAAGCTCCAGAATATCGTCTTGTAACCAAGCGCCTCGGCAAATTCCATACTCTGTTTCGAGAATTTTCCCTCAGGCGGTCTGAAGGACTTGGGCATCTTCATACCCGTCGTATCCTCATAGACTTTTTCAAGAGCCTCGAGCTCTGCCTTGAACTCATCAACAGTCTTGCATTTGGTAACGTCCAAATGCTTGCTTGTGTGATTACATACCAAATGTCCTTCATCTATCATACGAAAGATCAGATCGCTGTTTTTCAGAATGATATTATCAAGGACGAAGAAAGCCGCGCATACCTTTTTCTCCTTCAATACGTCAAGGATCTTCGCAACGTTTCCGTTCTCGTATCCCGCGTCGAAGGTGAGGTATATGACCTTATCGCTATCATTATCAGAGTGCTCTTTATCAACGTAAAATCCGCCGTGATCCTCAATAAAGCGCATATTGGCGTCGGCGACAGGTTGTAGATGCTGCTTGTTTCTTACGCAGTACCAGCTGAAGCTGTTACCCGTAGCAAAAGCAGGAATACAACACAATGATATAATACACAAGCTTATTATAAAGGAAGTCAAACTTCGTCTCATAAATTTCACCTCCCGATAACTATTGTGCTTCAAAAATCTCTATTTAAGCAAAGAAAATTTTTACAAAGCTTTTTATCATAAAATTTGCAAAAAGCAGATCCGAGCGCATCGCAAAGGATGCGCTCGGATCTTTCTGATTTATATTTTAATTATTCGTAATCTACGACGTTAGTCCAGGAGTGGAGAAAATCTCTCTCCTCTGGCTTTCCCTTTACAGACTGAGACGCCGCAACTATCGGCATCCATTTCTGAACGTACTTCTTCTCAGTCTTACTCTTGGCGCAGAAAAGGTCAAGATACTTGTCAGCTAATGCCTGATTTCCGTCAAGGCAGAAAAGAAGATAGGTTCTTGCAACGTCCGCAGACGCATTACCCTGTGTAACGTGCGCCCAGTCGATGATGTAAGGAATTCCCGAATCTGTTATAATTATGTTCGAAGGGTTGAAGTCTCCATGGCATACCTTGTTGTGCTTGGGCATACCCTCAAGACGTGTGTGAAGCTCATAACGGGTAGTCTCATCGAGATCGGCAAGGCTGATCTTTCTGTTCATCTTATCCTTAAGCTTTGTAAGCAGAGGTGAGGTCTTGGAGTGTACCTTCATCTGAAGCTCTACAAAAAGGTTAAGATAATAGTCTTCATTTTCAGGATTTTCCGCCATAAGAATATCAAGCGTTTTTCCCGAGATATACTCGGACACTATAGCCCATTTTCCGTCTATCTTGGATACCTCAAGTGCCTTGGGGATATTGAGTCCTGTCTCCTCAACGCGCGCCTGATTGAGAGCCTCGTTGAGAACGTCTGCCTTAGAGTATTCTGCATCAAATACCTTAATAGAGTTATTTCCGTCGCGATAAAGGGTCTTGTTAGTTCTGACTGCAATAATGTTGTCAAGTTTCATATTTTTCTCCCTTTCTTAAGCCTTGGGCATTTCTTCTTCGCGGAAATGCTTGCCATAATATGCATTGAGATACATCTGCTTGATCTCGCTCATAAGAGGATATCTGGGGTTAGCGCCTGTGCACTGATCGTCGAATGCCTGCTCCACCATGTCGTCAAGGCGAGCGAGGAATTCCTCTTCATCTACACCGTAATCCTTAATGGTCTTCTTTATTCCAACCTGAGCCTTAAGATCGTTGATAGCCTTAATGAGATTTTCTACCTTTTTCTCGTCAGTCTTGCCGCCAAGTCCGAGGTAATCAGCTATCTCAGCATAACGAGCGAGAGTGTGAGGATGATCGTACTGCGAGAAAGTACCCATCTTTGCAGGAGCTTCCGCGGAATTGAAGCGAATGACTTCTTCTATCATAAGAGCGTTTGCTACACCGTGAGGCAAATGATAGAACGCGCCAAGCTTATGAGCCATAGAATGACATACTCCGAGGAACGCGTTTGCGAAAGCCATACCTGCCATCGTAGCAGCGTTTGCCATCTTCTCACGAGCCTCTACGTCTGTCTGACCGTTCTCGTAAGCTCTGGGAAGATACTTGAAGATGTTCTTAAGTGCCTGGAGCGCGAGACCGTCGGTATAGTCTGTAGCGAGCATTGCGGCATAAGCCTCAACTGCGTGAGTTACGGCATCAATACCCGAAGCGGCTGTCAGTCCACGAGGAGCGGACATATGGAAGTCGGTGTCGATGATCGCCATATTGGGAAGAAGCTCGTAATCAGCAAGAGGATACTTAACACCGGTCTTTTCATCGGTGATAACTGCGAAAGGAGTTACTTCAGATCCTGTACCTGCGGAGGTAGGAATTGCGATGAAGTATGCCTTCTCACCCATCTTCGGGAAGGTATAGACTCTCTTACGGATATCGATAAATCTCATCGCCATATCCATAAAGTCTGCCTCCGGGTGCTCATAGAGAACCCACATGATCTTTGCGGCGTCCATTGCAGAGCCACCGCCGAGTGCGATGATGGTATCGGGTGCAAAGGCTCTCATCTGAGCTGCGCCTTCGGTTGCGTTCGCAAGGGTCGGATCGGGCTGTACGTTAAAGAAAGTGGTATGCTGGATGCCCATCGCATCAAGCTTATCTGTGATCGGCTTTGTGTAGCCGTTCTGGTAAAGGAAGTTATCGGTTACGATAAAAGCCTTCTTTGCGCCTCTTACAGTTCTCAGTTCATCGAGAGCTACGGGGAGACAGCCCTTTTTAATATATATCTTTTCAGGTGCTCTAAACCAAAGCATATTCTCTCTCCTCTCTGCTACTGTTTTAATGTTTAAGAGGTGCTTTACACCAACGTTTTCCGAAACGCTGTTGCCGCCCCAAGAACCGCATCCAAGCGTGAGCGACGGAGCGAGCTTGAAGTTGTAAAGGTCGCCGATACCGCCGTGAGCGGAGGGAGTATTCACGAGAATACGGCAGGTCTTCATGCGAGCGGCAAAGGCATCAAGCTTTTCGGTCTCAGTAATTTCGTTCAAATATACGCTTGAGGTGTGTCCATAGCCACCGTCTGCCACAAGTCTGTCTGCCTTATCGAGAGCTTCTTCAAAGCTCTTTACCTTATACATAGCAAGCACAGGAGAAAGCTTTTCGTGAGCGAACTCCTCGGAAAGCTCTACGCTCTCAACCTCACCGATAAGGATCTTTGTGCCTGCAGGAACAGTTACGCCTGCGAGCTCTGCGATCTTCGCAGCTCTCTGACCAACGATCTTTGCGTTGAGTGCACCGTTGATGATGATAGTCTTACGAACCTTTTCGGTTTCCGTAGGATCGAGGAAATAGCATCCTCGTGCCGCAAACTCTGCCTTAACTGCATCATAGATAGACTCAAGAACGATAACAGACTGCTCGGAAGCGCAGATCATACCGTTATCAAAGGTCTTGGAGTGAATTATGGAGTTGACTGCGAGAAGAATATCAGCGCTATCGTCAATTATCGCAGGAGTATTTCCCGCGCCAACGCCAAGTGCAGGCTTTCCGCTTGAGTAAGCCGCTCTTACCATTCCGGGACCGCCCGTAGCGAGAATAATGTCTGATTCCTTCATAACCGTGTTAGTCATCTCAAGCGAGGGCACGTCGATCCAATCTATTATTCCCTCGGGAGCGCCTGCCGCTACTGCCGCTTCAAGAACGAGCTTAGCAGCCGCAATGGTAGAATTCTTTGCTCTAGGGTGAGGGCTGATAATTATAGCATTACGCGTCTTAAGCGCCAAAAGACACTTGAAGATAGCTGTAGATGTAGGATTAGTGGTAGGAATAACAGCAGCAATAACACCGATAGGCTCTGCTATTTTCTTAGTACCGTACGCCTTATCCTCTTCTATAACACCGCAGGTCTTTGTATCCTTATACGCGTTATAGATGTATTCAGCCGCATAGTGATTTTTAATGACCTTATCCTCAACAACGCCCATACCCGTCTCTTGAACGGCAAGCTTTGCCAAGGAGATCCTTGCCTTATCTGCGGCAGATGCCGCTGCCAAGAAGATCTTGTCAACCTGCTCCTGACTATAGGTCGCGAACTGCTTTTGTGCAAGTCTGACGCGCGCAATCGTTTCCTGAAGCTTTTCAACGCTGTCAACGATCTCATAAGCCTTAGTGTTCATTTTTTGATCCTTTCAAAACTATTTTTCTATTCGAAAATTATACTTGTTTTATCTTTTGAAAAAATTATATCACACCAAGATAACCTTGTCAATAGATATTTGTTATTTTTTTAACAGGTTAGTGCAATTTGTTTAAATTTAAATAATATTTTTATAAATCAAAGCGGTTGATTATGTGCAGTATACACAAAACCAACCGCTTATAAATACACTTATCGAGTATAGTATTTAGCAAGTCCGCCGGTAGACGTCTCCCTGTACTGACTTCTGAGATGCTTTCCAGTTTCATACATGGTCTTTACCACCGTATCGAAGGACACCTTGCTCAATGGAGCGAGGAAATTTGCAAGGCTGACCGCGTTTATAGCGCGCATCGCGGCAACTGCGTTTCTTTCTATGCAAGGTATCTGCACGAGTCCGTCAATAGGGTCGCAGGTAAGACCGAGATGATGCTCCATGGCGACTTCTGCCGCATATTCTATCTGCGCTATTCCCATCTCAAACAGCTCACCGAGAGCCGCCGCAGCCATAGAGCAAGCACTTCCTATCTCTGCCTGGCATCCGCACTCCGCTCCGCTGATCGATGCATTCTTCTTTATTATATTTCCTATTATTCCGCCCGTTGCCAATGCTCTGAGTATCTGATCGTCATTGAAATGCTTCTGATCCTGCATGTATTTAAGGACTGAGGGCAAAACTCCACAGCTACCGCAGGTTGGTGCGGTAACTATCTCACCGCCGCCCGCATTTTGCTCGCTGACTGCAAAAGCATAAGCACAAACTATTCTGTTTTCACGGGTCTGCGCCGACTCGTCTATATGTCTCTGCTGAAAAAGAACTCTGGCTTTTCTTGTTACGTGAAGTCCGCCGCCGAGAGTCCCCTCCGCACAAAGTCCGAGATCTACACTCTGCTTCATAGTCAGCCATATTTTAGAGAGATAGTTCCAAATATCCTTTCCCTCAACCATTTCAACGTAATCGGGAATGCGCATATTGTGCTTATTACAGTATTCGGCTATCTCAGAGAAAGTATTGTGAGGATATATATCAACAGTTTCAGCTCTGCTCTCGCCATCCGTAAGGATACTTCCTCCACCGATGCTGTAAAAGACCTCGCTTCCAAGTTCCTCTCCATTAAGATAAGCCTTAAGGCGTAAAGTGTTGGGGTGGAAATCGGTAGGAGTCTCTTTATCAAAAATAACCTCGCAGGATTTTGGCTCAAACGCTTCGCGTATGACCTTATCTGTCATATGTCCTGCACCCGTCATCGCAAGCGAGCCGAAAAGTATCGCTTCATATTTATCTGCATTTGAATATTTTGATTTGAAGCTTATAGCAGCTTTATACGGTCCCATAGTATGTGAACTGCTGGGTCCTCTGCCTATCTTATATAATTCTCTGATGCTTTCCATAAACCAAGCCCTTTCGAACGTGTATTTTATTAAATTATATATGAAATAATAGCTTTTGTCAAGACGAAAAAAGCTTGGAAAGGATATTTCCAAGCTTTTTAATTTATTATGTGTTTATTTAAGCATGCATTTGACGAGAACCGCCTTCTGTGCGTGAAGTCTGTTCTCTGCCTCGTCAAATATCTCGTCGGCGTGAGCCTCAAGGACATCATCAGTTATCTCCTCACCTCTGTGCGCGGGGAGACAGTGCATTACCATAGCGTCAGAGTGAGCAACGGCCATAACGTCGGAGTTTATCTGATATCCCGCGAATATCTTCTTTCTCTCCTCTGCCTCAGCTTCTTGACCCATAGATGCCCATACGTCTGTGTAAAGAACGTCAGCCTCCTTTGCCGCCTCAAGAACGCTCTCGGTGCAAGTAAACGTACCATTCTCAGCCGCCCACTTCATAAGCTCGGCATCGGGCTCATATCCATGAGGACATGCCACAGAAACCTCCATTCCCATCTTGATACCACCAACGATAAGCGAGTTTGTCATATTGTTTCCATCACCTATGTAGCAAAGCTTTTTGCCCTTAAGCACTCCCTTATGCTCACGGATAGTCATAAGATCCGCAAGGACCTGACAAGGATGGCAATAATCTGTAAGTCCGTTGATTATCGGAATAGATCCGTATTTTGCAAGATCCTCAACCTCTTCCTGAGCGTATGTTCTTATCATAATGCCGTCAAGATATCTCGAAAGGACTCTCGCTGTATCCTGTACGGGCTCACCTCTGCCTATCTGAAGATCGCGTGAGCTGAGGAAAAGTGCGTTTCCTCCAAGGTCGTACATTCCAACCTCAAAGGAAACACGGGTTCTCGTAGATGACTTTTCAAAAATAAGTCCTAATGTCTTTCCCTTAAGGATGTGATGCTCAATGCCGTTCTTTTTTTCGTATTTGAGCTGATCCGCAAGATTAAGTATCTCAACTATCTCCTTTTCGGAAAGATCCATAAGCTTTAAAAGATGTTTCATTTGGCACAAGCCTCCTTAATAATTTTTACCGCCTTTTTGAGTTGCTCCCATTCTATGTTGAGTGCGGGGAGAAGTCTTACCTTCTGCTTCGCTTTTATGACCAAAACTCCCTTTTCTCTGCACTCTTCTATTACGTCAGAGGCGGTGCGCTCTGTCTCAATTCCTATCATAAGTCCAAGACCGCTGACACTCTTAACCCCTTTAGCTCCGCTAAGCTCTTCAAATATATATTTGCTTTTTTGCTTTACATCGCAAAGCAGATCATCGTCTATGCGCGAGATAACGTTCAAAGCCGCTGCCGCGCACACAGGGTTTCCGCCAAAGGTAGAGCCGTGCATTCCAACACCGAGAATATCCTTGACTTTATCGCCAAGCAATGTTGCTCCCATGGGAAGACCGCCTGCAAGTCCTTTAGCTGTGCTTACTATATCGGGAGTAATACCGAAATTCATATAAGCGTAAAGCTCTCCGCTTCTTCCGTTTCCACATTGCACCTCATCGGCGATAAGAAGCAGATCGTTTTCCTTTGCTATATCATCAAGACCTTTGAGAAAATCTTTATCAAGAGGAAGTACTCCTCCCTCGCCCTGAACCACCTCAAACATCAATGCGCAGCATTTGTTTTCAGAGACGAGTCTTCTGACGTCGTCAAGGTCATTTGCCACGGCGTGAACAAATCCCTCTGTAAGAGGAAGAAAATCCTTGTGGAACACATCCTGACCTGTTGCGGCAAGTGTGGTCAAGGTCCTTCCGTGAAAGCTGTCCTTTAGGGTTACTATCGTAGTATATTCCGCACCCTTTTTAAGCTCTCCGTACTTTCTTGCGGTCTTTATAGCACATTCGTTTGCTTCCGCGCCTGAATTTGAGAAAAACACTTTGCTCATTCCCGTTCGCTCACACAAAAGAGCCGCCAGCTCCGCACAGGGCTGACTGTAATAGAGATTAGAGGTATGCTGAAGCTTTGAAAGCTGAGCATTTACCGCATCTATCCACTCATTATCTGAATATCCGAATGTATTTACAGCTATTCCTGTGCCAAGATCTATATATTCCTTTCCGTCCTCGTCGTAAACGAGTGAGCCCTTTCCCGAAACAAGAGCAATAGGAAATCTTGCATAGGTTGAGGCTACGTATTTATTATCAAGCTCTTTCGTAGTCATTGTAGCTATCTCCCGTTACAAACATAGTGCCAATACCCTCGTCTGTCAGAGTTTCTATAAGTATCGCGTGAGGAATTCGTCCGTCAATAACGAATACCTTCTTAACACCTCGGCGGATCGCCTCAATGCAACACTCTACCTTCGGTATCATTCCACCCGAAATCACGCCCTCCGCAACGAGCTGAGGCGCTTCGCTGACGAATATCTTCTTAATAAGCGTAGAGGGATCGTCCTTATCGCGAAGGATTCCCGCGATATCGGTCATAGAGATGAGACTTTCGCACTTAAGCTGTCCTGCTATTCTTGCGGCTGCTGTGTCGGCGTTGATATTGTAACTATTGCCCTCATCGTCGTAGCCCACAGTAGAAACCACGGGAATATATCCCTTCTCAAGAACGTCAAGTATAGGCTGTATATTTACGTCGGTGATCTCTCCAACGTATCCAAGCTCCTCGCGCTTCATCTCAGCCTTTATCATATGTCCGTCAATGCCGCAAAGTCCTATCGCCTTGCCACCCTTGCTCTGAAGAAGATTTACGAGATTCTTATTTATCTTGCCCGCAAGCACCATCTGAACTATCTCGACCGTCTCCTTATCGGTAACTCTCAGTCCGTCAACGAACTTGCTCTCCTTACCTACCTTACCAAGCATCTCAGTTATCTCCGGTCCTCCTCCGTGAACGAGAACGACCTTTATACCTATGAGAGACAAAAGCACTATGTCTCCCATTACCGCTTCCTTAAGGTCCTCATTTATCATAGCGTTTCCGCCGTATTTAACAACGATTATCTTGTTGTAGTATTTCTGTATGTAAGGAAGTGCCTGGATCAGCACGTCTGCTCTTTGCGCGTTGTTAAGCTCCATTCTTTAG
Organism: uncultured Clostridia bacterium; assembly: GCA_937893945.1. Classification (GTDB taxonomy): domain Bacteria; phylum Bacillota; class Clostridia; order Oscillospirales; family CAG-272; genus HGM12713. Next base: position 15,761 of record CALCTA010000048.1, read on the forward strand.
GCCTCCGTCAAGTTCTGTAGTCGCCGTTTATTTTTACGTAATCGTAGGTGAGGTCGCATCCCCACGCTACTGCGCTTCCGTTCCCGTTTCCGACGCTTATGATTATCTGTATCTCGTTCTCAAGGAGTATCTCCTTGGCTTTCTCCTCAGAGAAAGGCACGCCAGCACCGTTCTTACAAACGGTTATCTCTCCCTTTGCTGATGCAAACGTAACGTCAACCGCGTTCACATCCACGTCTGCGCCGCTGTATCCGATAGCGCAAAGAACTCTTCCCCAGTTAGCGTCAGCGCCAAACATTGCGGCCTTGAAGAGAGAGGAACAGATAACTGACTTTGCGATGATCCTCGCGTTTATGTCATCAACAGCACCGCTGACTTTACATTCAAGAAGCTTGGTAGCGCCCTCGCCGTCTCCTGCTATCATTCTGCAAAGGTAAGAGGTAACACCGCTAAGTGCCTCGCAAAAAGTATCGTAATCCGCTCCCTCGCTATCAATAAGCGCATTGCCCGCCATGCCGTTTGCCATAACGCTAACCATATCGTTAGTAGAGGTATCTCCGTCAACACTTACCATATTGAACGAGGTCTGAACGTCTGCTGAAAGCGCCTTCTGAAGCATTTCGGCGCTTATAGCACAGTCGGTTGTAACGAATACAAGCATAGTCGCCATATTGGGATGTATCATTCCACTACCCTTTGCAATACCGCCTATTTTGCAAGGCTTGCCGCCAACCTCAAACTCAAACGCTATTTCTTTTGGGCGTGTGTCTGTAGTCATAATAGCCTCGCAAGCAAGCGCGCTGTTGTCGCCAAGACCGTCAGCAAGCGCATCCATTCCGTTAGCGATAGGCTCGATATCAAGCGGCTGACCGATAACTCCTGTTGAAGCTACGATAACGTCGTTTGCATCGATATTCAGCTTCTGTGCGGCGAGAGCGCACATCTGCTCTGCTATCTCTATTCCGTTTGCGTTACAGGTGTTCGCGTTGCCGCTATTGCAGATGACTGCCTGCGCCTTGCCATTGGAAATATTCTGTTTCGTTACCGTAAGAGGCGCGCCCTTTACGAGATTTTTAGTATATACCGCCGCCGCTGTTGCGGGAACTTCGCTGAAAATAAGTGCGAGATCTCTTTTTGTTCTGTTCTTGCGGATACCGCAATGAACACCGTTTGCCAAAAAACCCTTTGCGGCACATACGCCGCCGTTTATCTGTTTGTACATAATTTCTCCGTATAAATCAAATATCAAGCGCTCTGGTCTTTTCTTCGCCGAGAGCGATATTCATACATTCTATTGCTGCGCCTGAAGCACCCTTTCCAAGATTGTCGTACACGGCTACAAGAAGGATCCTCTCCTCATTTCCGCCTACGGTTATCTTCATTGAGTCCTTCATCTTAAGGCTCGCTGCCGATATAAATCCACCGTTATCAACACTCTCACAATAAGAAACTATCTCGGTGTTATATTTCTCAGCGTAAAGCTTCTTTATATCCTCTGCCGTCTTTCCGCCCTTAAGCTGAGAAGCAAACAGAGGGACTGTAACTGTCATTCCGCTGTAAAAATCCGAAACTATCGGGCAGAATACAGGAGCGTTCTTAAGACCTGTAATAGCCTGCATCTCCTTAAGGTGCTTATGCTGCTGTGTTATCGCGTACTGCCTTGGCGCGTCAAGCAAAGCATCTCTTTCCTCGCTCTCGTAGTCGGCGATCATCTTTTTACCGCCGCCACTATATCCCGTTATGGAATGACAGGTTAGAAGCTCATTCTCATCTATAAATCCGTTATCTATAAGCGGCTTCACGAGTGCTATAAATCCGCTCGCGTGGCAACCCGGAACTGCGATCCTCTTTGCGCTCTTAAGTCTTTCATCAAGCTCGTCCGAAAGCTCGGGAAATCCGTAGCACCATCCGTCAAGCGTACGGTGAGCGGTAGAGGTATCAATAACCGTTACAGACTCATTTTCTATCATAGCCACCGCTTCTCTCGCGGCATCATCGGGAAGACAAAGGAAAGCAATATCGGCGCTGTTAAGTGCCTTTTTTCTTGCCGCAGGGTCTTTGCGCTCATCGTCCGAAAGAAGAATTATCTCTATATCCTCTCTTTGACTAAGACGCTCGTAAATACGGAGCCCCGTGGTTCCCGCCTTACCGTCAATGAATATTTTCTTCATTTTTCAAGTTCCTTTCGCACGAGTATAAGCTGTTTTTCTACCGATGCTACCGAAGTACCACCCTCTGATATGCGCTTTTCAACACAAGCCTTTAGCGATATTTCCGAATAAAGATCATCCTCAAACATATCGGAATGCTTCTTGTATGCTTCAAGAGGAAGTTTATCAAGCACCGTCTTTTTCTCAATGCACTCGGCAACTATCTGTCCTACTATCTTATACGCTGAACGGAAAGGCATTCCCTTCTTCGTAAGATAATCAGCAAGGTCAGTAGCGTTTATAAAGCCCTCCTCAGCCGCCTTGTACATATTGTCGGGGAGAAGTCTCATCGTCTTTATCATAGGAGCGAAGATGTCAAGACACATCTCGACTGTCTCAAGAGCGTCAAATACTGCCTCTTTGTCCTCCTGCATATCCTTGTTATACGCAAGCGGCAACCCCTTAAGAGTAGTAAGAAGTGCGAAGAGATCGCCATAAACTCGACCCGTCTTTCCTCTTACGAGCTCTGCCATATCAGAGTTCTTCTTCTGAGGCATTATAGACGATCCCGTGGTGTAAGCATCGTCAAGCTCAACGAATTTGAACTCCCAGCTCGACCAAAGAATTATCTCCTCGGAAAAGCGTGAAAGGTGCATCATTATAAGCGAGAAGGCACTCATAAGCTCAACGCAGAAATCACGGTCGGATACACCGTCTATACTGTTTGCGGTTATTCCCGAGAACCCGAGCTTCTCCGCCTCGTAGTATCTATCAGTATCGTAGGTCGTACCCGCAAGCGCGCAAGAGCCTATCGGAGAATAGTTCATTCTCGCAACGGCATCCTCAACACGAGAGATATCGCGCAAGAACATCTGAGCGTATGCAAGCAGATGATGACCGAAGGTTATCGGCTGTGCTCTTTGGAGATGAGTGTATCCCGGAAGTATTGCGCTCTTTCCCTCCTCCGCCTTGTCAGCGATAGCACCGATCAGTGCCTTGAGCAGCGAAATGATGTCGCCCGAACGGTCGCGGAGATACATTCTGATATCCAGCGCAACCTGATCGTTTCTGCTTCTTGCGGTATGCAAGCGTTTGCCGGCGTCTCCAATACGCTTTGTAAGCTCTGCCTCAACGAACATATGTATGTCCTCGCAGGACATATCAAATTCAAGTTCGCCGCTCTCAAGCTCGGAAAGAATATCAGAAAGACCGCCGAGTATTGCCTCACAGTCAGCCGCAGTAATGATACCCTGCTTTGAGAGCATCTCGGCATGTGCCATAGAGCCTATGATATCCTGCTTATACATTTTACAATCGAAACGGATAGACGAATTAAAGTCATCCGCCTTACTGTCAAGGCTTTTTGCAAACCTTCCTGCCCACATTTTTTCCATTCTATTTAACACTTTTTGCCCGCCGCAAATACGGCAGGCAAAAATTCTCCTTATTTTCAGTTCTTCTTATTCTTTGCGTTGATCTGCGCCTGAACCTTGATAGGAAGTCCGAAGAGGTTGATAAATCCTGCTGCGTCAGCCTGATTATATACGTTATCCTCTCCAAAGGTAGCGATCTCCTCGGAGTAGAGCGAATAATCACTCCATACGCCCGCCTTAATGATATTTCCCTTATAAAGCTTCAGCTTAACCTTACCCGTAACGTTTTCCTGGGTCTTATCAACGAATGCGGAAAGTGCCTCGCGCAGAGGGGTGAACCACTGACCGTTGTAAACGAGATCTGCAAAGGTTATAGCAAGCTCAGCCTTCTTGTGAGCGGTGTACTTATCAAGGCATACCGTTTCAAGATAGTTGTGAGCGAAGTAAAGGATCTCTCCACCGGGGGTCTCGTAAACGCCGCGGCACTTCATTCCTACCAGACGGTTTTCAACGATATCGAGAAGACCTATGCCGTTCTCGCCGCCAACCTTATTAAGATTGAGAATAATATCCTTAGCGCTCATCTTCTCGCCGTTGAAGGCTACGGGGCGACCTGCCTCAAAATCAAGAGTGATGTAAGTAGGAACGTCGGGAGCCTGAATAGGAGACACTCCCATTTCCAAGAATCCTTCCTTCTCATACATAGGCTCGTTGCCCGCATCCTCAAGGTCAAGTCCCTCGTGGCTGAGGTGCCAGAGGTTCTTATCCTTTGAATAGTTGGTCTCGCGGTTTATTTTAAGGGGAATATTGTGAGCTTCGGCATACTTGCGCACGGATTTTCCTTCGATATACCGTTCTCTGAAATATGCGCTGTAGCTTTTAAGTACCGTTTTGAGGCAGTCGTTCAGAAACGCCAAGTCCTCTTTGAGAATATCAAAGTCCGTTTTACCGGATACGCCGATATACCGTTTCTGTGCCACGCACAGATTGTATCGGCGCAGATCGATCTTGTAATTGGTGCAGAGATCTTTTGCGTAGTCGGTGTAGGTTTCGGCGCGACGGTACCGACGAGACTCGTATACGATCAAATCTTCATCCTCCGGTGTCTTCTTTCGGACGGGGCCGCTGAACCCGCCGTCGATGAGATTTTGGATGTGGGTGTCCGTAATTCTGATCTGCGGCTGACGGGTAAACTTATCTACCCATTCGCCGTCTACTTCAACCATCTCACAGAAGGACTGCTTGGTCATAGAGTAATATTTACACTCGCAAGCATCGATCCCCTCATGGAAGATGACTACCTGACTGCCGGTATCTACGTCGGGAACGACAGCGACAACGTAAATGTATTTGTTATCGTACCGCTTGTAAAAGCCGGCGAATATTCTTCTGTTGTGCTGCTTTCCCATAGGCGTTCCTTTCGCTTTTTTCTTTAGTATATCATAAAAATGTGACTTTTTCTACCCTTTTTGTAAAGGCGCACAGGGGCGGTTGGCGGCTCTTTGACCGTCACCGCCCCTGTGGGTGTTATTCGTTATTGGGGTTTATTTGCTGATAGTTAAAGCACTTGTGCCGTTTGCGGAAGTGATCTCAACGGTGTAACCGTCTGCATTTTCAGCAGTAAAGCTGTAGATCACCATTCCCATCACTTCCTGATCTTCAACTTCTTCATTGATGTTAAAGCCTGCTGCCTTGACCTTTGCGGCGTAATCCTTGATCTGCTCAATAGTAGCAGACATGAAGGCAACGGAGAAGCTGTCGGTTTCGGTATTTGCGGCAAACAATTCAAAATCGGGCTTGGGGATGAGTTTGGTAAATTCATTATCCGGCCAATCGCCGCCGATCTGTCCTTCGCCGCCGTCCTCGTCCTTGACTACCCAAGTGCCGTCGGGCTTCTGTACCATCGTAGTGCCGTCCGTATCCACGACGGTCATACTGCCATCCGTACCGAAGGACACGTCAACGCCGTCCTTCTTTGCGTCTGCTATAATAGCCTGCTTTGTGGCTTCGTCCTGTTTGCCCCAAACAACGTCGG
>CALCTA010000049.1 GCA_937893945.1 uncultured Clostridia bacterium
GGTGGGATTTGAACCTCACGACCTCCGGGTTATGAGCCCGACGAGCTACCAAGCTGCTCTACTCCGCGATATTTTGTTGAGTTCTCACTCGCAATGGCTATTATAGCACATTTTATTCCGCTTGTCAAGTCTTTTTTCGCTTTTTTTGGTGAAAAAATCGTGTTTTTATCGTTTACTATATTATACGCGCACATTTTCCGCAATATTCATTACAAATGCAAAAATCCCACGCTCTCGCGCGGGATTTTTGGTGCCGGTAACCGGGGTCGAACCGGTACGATACTCTCGTATCACGGGATTTTAAGTCCCGGGCGTCTGCCTATTCCGCCACACCGGCGTGTTCGGAAAGCTTAAACGCATTCACAAGGGCTATTTTATCATATTTTCAGCAAAATGTCAACACTTTTATGCGAGGTAGTCTAAAATTCCGCCTGCTGTCATTCCTTCCAACTTATCTCCTTGAGCAGCGGAATGAAGTTATCCCTCTCCTCTTGTGTTGCCGAATTCGGCTCGGCTGAGAGCGGATGATAGAAGTACTGATAGCAGAAGTACGCCACACCAACGCACTTATCAAGCTCACCCGTATATTCAAGGCAGCGCTTAAGCACGTCCTTATTATCTCTCCACTCGTACTTTCCGTCGCCTGCGTAATTATCCGTACCACTCTGCGCCTTTCCGAGCGACATTCCTATCACGAGCTTGACCTTATCGTTCTTGATATAGCTCTGCCACTCGTTGCAGGTCTTAACGAAGTCAAAGCTACCGTGCTCCATTCCGAAATACACCTGCGGACAGATATAATCAATATATTCCTCATCAGCGCACCATGTATATATATCCGCGCAATGCGAATTATACACGTTGTTCCAATTTCCCGCGGGGCTTATACCGTAGAGCGCGCCATTCTCGGCTGACTTTACAAGCGAATACATCTCGGAGATAAGCTTATTGAGGTTTTCCCTTCTCCAATCGGCAAGCGCGAGCTTTCCGCCCTCGCGGATATACTGATGATATGCTCGGTTATCAAAGCTTCCGTCTGTCGTAGGATAGAAATAATCGTCCATATGCAGACCGTCGAAGTCATATTTCTGCATTATCTCACGCGCGCCATCGAGTATCAACTCTCTGACCTCGGCATAAGCGGGATTGAGATACCAATTGTCTCCCACCTGGACTATGTATTTTCCGCAAAGGTTCTCGTCATCCAACCATTTACGTATTGCGTAGCTTCTCGGCACTCGTCTTATCTGCGTATCTGTCATAGCGCGCAGAGGATTTATCCACGCGTGGATAGAAAGCTCACGCTCCTTTGCGAGCTCAAGCACTATCTCAACTGCATCGTACGAAAAATTATTTCCGTACGATCCCACCACGTATGCGGATGGGGGATATATCTCTGACGGATACATACTGTCGGCATTAGGGCGAAGCTGAAGAATGACGGTATTCATTCCGTTCTTCTTGACGTTGTCAAGAACTGTCGCCATCAGCGAGCGGAAGCTCTCGGCGTCTCTCTGCTTACCGTTCTCGCAATATATCGAGCTAAGGTCGAACTGCGAGAGCCACATACATTTCATATCCTCGTAATTGAGGGCTGTATATTGAGTATTCACCTTTATATCCTCCTCTTTTCCGTTACTGTCGAGAGGCGGCTCTGTCTGCCGCTCTACAGGTGCTCTTGTCGGCTTCTCAGTCGGTTTTTCGGTCGGTGTGAGCGTATCGCTCTCGCCACTTTCCGAGCCTTGCGGCAGATCTGAATTACATGCCACAAGCGACGTCAAAAGCAGTAACGAAAGAATAGCACAAATAATTTTTCTCATAGTATCCTCCGTAGGTTGCTATGATCATTTTAGCACATTTACTTTAAAATGTCAATAAGAAAGAGGGCTCTCGCCCTCTTTCTTATATATCTTTCAGCGCCTCACACAGTCTATCTACGTCGTAGGAGCTATTATAAACTCCAAAGCTCACTCGCAGAGCGCCGCCGTTTGTCGTGCCGAGCGTTTTATGCCCGAGCGCGCTGCAATGATATCCGCCGCGCGTACATATTCCGCTCTCTGAAAGTCTCCGGCAAAGCTCCTCGGAGTCTATACCGTCTTTGTTAAATAGCATCACCGAGCCCTCGTGATGTGGGCAATATACTCGCACTCCGTCTATCTGCGAAAGACCGATAAGCGCACGCCTGAACAGCTCTCGCTCGTGTTCGGCTATTCTTTCGACCCCAAGCGCTCTCACAGTTCTGACACCCTCGCATAGTCCTACTATTGAGGGTGTGGGAAGCGTTCCCGCCTCGTATCTCTCGGGAAGCTCGCCCGAAGTATCGGCTTCAAGCGAATTTATCCCGTTACCACCCTCAATAAGCGTTTTAGGCATCACTCTTTTGCCGAGTATTGCCGCTCCGCATCCCTGAGGTCCAAGCAGCCCTTTATGCGAGGGAATACATAGCGCATCTATCTTCATCTCCTCAAGAGAGATCGGCATATGCCCCGCGCATTGAGCACCGTCAACTATAAAAAGTATCCCTTCCCTGCGGCAAAGCTCACCTATCGCACGGATCGGCATAGACATTGAGCAGAGATTACTTGTACCGCTACAAACGAGCATTCGCGTATTCCGACGAAGCCTGCTGAATATCCCGTGAATAATTCTCTCCTCTCTATTCTCCCTCTCAAGAACGAAGGTAGGAAAAACGCTATAATCTATTACCCCCTCGCGCCAGAGCCTATAGACAGGGCGAAGCACCGCGTTGTGCTCCATATCCGATATAAGAACGTGATCTCCACGGTGGAGCAGTCCCTTGATGCAGAAGTTGAGCGAGGAAGTGGCATTCAGGCTGAAGCAGACCTGCTCGGGTCCTGCCGCACCGAAAAAGTCGCTCAGCTCCTCACGGCACTCAAAGACAGCCTCGGAAGCCTTCATAGCGAGGACGTGCGAGCTTCGCCCGGGGTTACCTCCGCCGTTCTGCATAAGGTCGTTCATTCGCTCTATCACACGCCGTGGCTTCGGGAAGGTGGTTGCCGCGTTGTCAAGATAGGTCAGCTCCCGTCCTTCCATTCTCATTCCCTCACCCGTATATTCTCGTTTTCAAGGATCATTCTGACGTTTGCCATCTGGGAGCAAGAAAAGCGCAGTCCGTATCTGCAGCCTCTGCCGCCGCCCGACGCGCTCGTCTTGATCACGGTAGTGGGTATTGCCGCCGTGCCAAGTATTTTCTGCGCCTTAAGTGCCGCGGTCATAGAGCCAAGCTCAAGAGTGCATCCTCCTCTAAGGTCATCCATATTTCCACCTCCTTCTCTAAAAGGATATGCGGAAAATAAAAAAAGGTGAGGGCGAGAATGGGAACGCGCGATAACGAAGGTTTTCCTAAAGTTGTCGATGCGTGCCCATAATGAATTACCCTTACGGGCATGAATTGGCTTACACCATGAAATAAACTT
>CALCTA010000050.1 GCA_937893945.1 uncultured Clostridia bacterium
GCTTCAAACAAGTGCCATTTGACAGTGCCGAGAGGAATACCCAAATCTTTAGCAATATCGGCTTGCTTACGGTTTTCAAAATAGTACGCAATTACAATCTTTCGCTGGAGTTTTGAAAGATATGCTATTTCGCTCTGCAATCTACGAATGGTGTCAGCATTATCGTCATCTGACAATATTGAGTCGTGATCGGCAATTATCTCCGCCACCTCATCAATAGATACACCTATGACACTCTTGGCGGAGTCTCGATAATAATTGCTGAGCGCATTATGTGCAATCGTCCAAATAAATTTGCTGACGTCTCCAATATCGTCTTTGATCAAAAGCGCGCGGAACGCTTTGAGCACGATATCCTGCGATAGATCCTCCGCATCGTGTGCGTTTTTACACCGCTTAAGTGCAAAGCCAAATATGGGCTTGAGATATTCAGTTATGATTTTTTCGGCGTCTTGTCTGTTCACTTGTTTGTACCTCGTTGAAAGCTTTCACCCATATAGACACGGATTTTCAAAAAGGTTGGAACTTTTTTATAATTATATCATAAATATGCTAATTAGTCTATAAAAAATCATTTTTCCTCGCGAATGAAAAGGGCAGAGAACGTAAAAACGTTCTCTGCCTTTTGTCTATCAGTAATGTATTCCTAAAAAGAATACGCTTTTATTTTATTCCAATTCTCCGCTTATCTTAGGAGAGCCGTCCATAAGAACTGCCTCGCGGGTAATATATTTCGGCTCTGCCTTATCCGTAACACACTCGCGTGTTATTACAAGCTCGGCAACGTCGCTGCGAGAGGGAATTTCGTACATAAGGGGCATCATAAGACTTTCCATTATAGAGCGAAGTCCTCGCGCACCCGTATTTCTTTCAATTGCAAGCGCCGCGATAGCTTCAAGCGCGCCGTCGTCAAGAGTGAGCTGCACTCCATCCATCTCAAAGAGCTTTTCATACTGCTTTGTGATAGAGTTCTTAGGCTCGCGGAGTATTCTTACAAGTGCTTCTTTATCGAGATCGTCAAGAGTTACTATAGCGGGAATTCTTCCGACAAGCTCGGGAATAAGTCCGAATTTAACGATATCGTGGGGAAGAACGTCCTTGAACACGCCCTTTGCCTTGCGCTCAGCCTTTTTCTTGATCTCGCTTGAAAAGCCGATAGTCTGGTTGCCCTGTCTCTTCTCGATTATCTTTTCAAGTCCGTCAAACGCGCCGCCGCATATAAAGAGAATATTCTCTGTGTTTATCTGTATAAACTCCTGATTGGGATGCTTGCGTCCGCCCTGAGGGGGAACGTTTGCCACAGTGCCCTCAAGTATCTTGAGAAGCGCCTGCTGAACGCCCTCACCCGAGACGTCTCGGGTAATAGAGCGGTTCTCGCTCTTTCTTGCGATCTTATCTATCTCATCAATATAGATGATACCTTTTTCGGCAAGCTCAATATCGTAATCAGCTGCCTGAATAAGTCGCAGAAGGATATTTTCAACGTCCTCACCGACGTAACCCGCCTCAGTAAGCGTGGTGGCGTCAGCGATCGCGAAGGGAACCTTAAGCGCCTTAGCGAGCGTTTGCGCAAGATAAGTCTTTCCGACACCCGTAGGTCCTATGAGAAGAACGTTGCTCTTCTGCAAGTCAACGGCAGGAATATCATTATCGGCGTTCTTGCTCTTGGCATCAGCCTGCTCGTTTTTGTAAAGAATACGCTTGTAATGGTTGTAAACGGCAACAGAAAGCGCCATTTTAGCGTCATCCTGACCGATTACGTAGGTATCAAGCATTTCCTTTATCTGCACGGGCTTTGAGAGAGTATCAAACGAAAGATCGCCCATTCCGCTCTCCGCTACGGTGTTTTCGTAAATAAGCTGCTGACAAGCGTCAACGCAAAAGTCGCAGATATACGCACCAGTAGGAGAGGGAATAAGGAAATTCACCTGATTCTCGCGTCTGCCGCAAAAGGAGCAGAAGCGCGCGCCGCTTGCGCCGGAATGTGAATTATTTGAAGCCATTTTTTATCCTTTCAAATTGCAATCCCGAAGTTGATCAAGCTCGCTTAGCAAATATCTTGTCGATAAGTCCGTACTCAAGAGCCTGCTCGGCGGTCATGAAATTGTCGCGTTCGGTGTCGCGTGCGATCTCTTCAATAGAGCGACCTGTATTTTCAGCGAGAATTCTATTGAGATTATCTCTTGTGCGGAGAATGAGGTCTGCCTGGATCTTAATATCGGTTGCCTGACCCTTAGCGCCGCCAAGAGGCTGATGGATCATTATCTCGCTGTTGGGAAGAGCAATACGCTTACCCTTAGCGCCTGCGGAAAGAAGGAACGCGCCCATGCTTGCCGCCATACCAATACAGATAGTCGAAACGTCGCACTTAACGTAATTCATGGTATCGTATATCGCCATACCTGCGGTAACAGAGCCACCGGGGCTGTTGATATAGAAGCTTATGTCTTTGTCGGGATCCTGCGCTTCAAGGAAGAGAAGCTGTGCTACAACCAAAGATGCAGTGGTATCGTTTACCTCGTCAGACAAGAATATGATCCTGTCGTTGAGCAAACGCGAGAAAATGTCATACGAACGCTCACCCTTGCCGGTCTGCTCGACCACCATAGGAACGAGTGCGTTGTACATCTTGTTATCATAATCAAACATTGTAAATACCTCCAAATTCAGCTGTGCATTATAGTTTAGGTATGCGCCGAGATCACTTAACGGTAACTACTGCCTTTTCCTTAACGAGCTCCATTGCCTTCTGAACCTTCATGTCAGCAGCAATAGCCTCGGAGTCGATGCTTGCCTTTACCTGATCAAGCTCAATGCCGTAAGCGTTAGCGATCTTCTCGTACTCAGCGTTGATATCATCCTCAGTAGCCTCAAGGTTCTCAAGAACAGCGATCTTTTCAAGAGCGAGTCTTGCCTTTACCTGACGCTCTGCCTGAGGTCTCATCTGCTCACGGAGAGAATCGAGAGTCATACCTGTATATTTGAAATATGTGTTGAGATCAAGTCCCTGAGAACGAAGTCTTGTATCGTAATCGCGAACGAAGTTCTCGGTCTCTGCTACGAACATAGGCTCGGGAATGTCAGCCTCAAGCTTCTCGATAAGAGCCTCTACGAGCTTATCCTCAACTGCGTTTTCAGCAGCGCTCTCGTGTCTCTTTTCGATTTTTGCCTTAACGTCTGCCTTATATTCAGCAAAAGTATCAAATTCGGAAACGTCCTTAGCAAAATCGTCGTCAAGCTCAGGAAGCTCAACCTTTGTGATAGCGTGGATCTTTACCTTAAAGGTAGCATCCTTGCCTGCAAGATCCTCAGCGTGATACTCAGCAGGGAAGGTAACGTTAACGTCAAACTCCTCATCAACGCTCTTGCCTACGATCTGATCCTCAAATCCGGGAATGAAAGAGCCGGAGCCGAGCTTAAGAGCGTAATCAGTGCCCTTACCGCCCTCAAATGCAACGCCGTCGCAGAAGCCTTCAAAATCGATAACAGTGGTATCGCCAAGCTCTGCAGCTCTGTCGGTAACATCTATCTCACGGGAGTTTCTCTCACGGATAGTTTCGATCTCACGGTCAACGTCCTCGTCGCTTACGGGAGTAACTTCCTTTTCTACCTCAATACCGAGATAATCCTTGATCTCAACCTCAGGTTTTACGTAAACCTTTGCGGAGAGAAGGAGACCGTTATCATCGATAGAAACTACGTCAAACTCAGGCTGACCAACAGCGTCGATAGCAGCTTCCTTGAGAGCCTCGGTGTAAGCTTCGGGAATAAGGTCGTTGATAGCGTCCTCATAGAAAACTCCTGTGCCATACATCTTCTCGATGATAGAGCGGGGAGCCTTACCCTTTCTGAAACCGGGAACGGCGATGTTCTTGACCTGCTTGCGATAAACGTTGTTTACTGCAGCGTCAAATGTTGCTTTGTCAACAGAAAACTGTAATTCGTATCTGTTCTTTTCGATTACTTCAGATTTTGTTAAACTCATTATAGTTTAAACCTCCGATAAATATAATATAAATTTTTACATACATCCTATATTGTACTTTTTTTTGTGCCATTTGTCAATAGCTTTTGCGAAATTATCCAATTATCTGCGGTAAAAAGTCCAGAAAATCCGCTGATATCATTCGAAATTCAATATTTTCCCACATAAAGACGCCGCCTTGAGCGTAGCATCCGTGAATATGTCCGAAATAGCATCTTGAAACATTGTATTCCTTGAGAGTCTCTAATATCTCAATACACTCAAAATCGCTCCATACAGGAGGGAAGTGAAAAAAGGCGATTATCTCCTTTCCTGTACTTTCAGAGAGCTTTTTTGCCTCATCAAGTGAGAGTCTGAGCCTTATTACTTCACGATTGACTATCTTTTCGTAATCGGCATTTACCGATTTTGAGGGTTGCACAGACTTGTCAACAAACCACCCACGAGCGCCTGCGACTATATAATCTTCGACCTCAAGAGCGTTGTTGTACAAAATGTCGATGCTGTTTATGCAGTTTTCACAAAAAAAGCGTCTCATTTTAGAAAGAGTAGACCACCAGAAATCGTGATTTCCCTTCATAATTATCTTCTTTCCGGGAAGAGCATCTATCCACTTGAGGTCGGAGAGTGCGTCCTCGGTAGTAAGCGCCCAGGAGATATCGCCGGGAATGATGACAGTATCATTTTCACTTACGACTCTCGTCCAGTTCTTATGCAATTTTTCAATATAGCTTTGCCATCTGGTGCCAAAGACCTCCATGGATTTTTCATTGGTAACCGTATCAAGATGAAGGTCGGCTATAACGAATACTGCCATACGCGCTCCTTTCTCAAAAAAATAAAATCAACGTCTTTTCGGAATAAAGAAATAAAAACTGCGAATAATAAAGATATCACTAAAGAATAAAAAGGAGAATTAAAAAATGAATCAGAATGACAAGAGCTGTACCTCCAAGAAATGTGCATCCAAGGAGCACATCAAGGGCATTTGCTGTAACGTAAAGAATTGCGTTCACCACGACTGCGACACCTACTGCACCGCAGATCAGATCGCCGTTGGTCCCAGCAGCGCAAGAAGCAGCGCAGAAACTGTTTGCGCTACCTTCAAGGAAAGAAAGTAAAACTCAGAGACATTCAAAATTTCATTCTTCAGAAAGGGTTGCTAACGTATGTTGGCAACCCTGTTTTTTAGTTACATAAACTTATAAACCTCTTCAAGCATCTGCTCCTTATCAACGACAGTGCTAAAATTGACCGTGCGCTTGTCAAGATCGCGAAGAGGATACGAGATCTCCATACCGGAAATGTCGCGTAAAGCGTCAAGGGCGGCTGTTCCTTCGGGAGCGTCAGTGGCAGTGATAGACTTATAAACGTCTGCCGCGAACTTATACGGGCTTGCCGTAGAAACAACGACCATCTTCTTTTCGTCCTTTGTATCAGCAAGGTACTTATCGGCACAACAAAGAGCAACAGAGGTATGCGTGTCCGCAAGATAACCGTTATCATAGTAAGCCTTCAACGTCTTTGCGGTCTCATCCTCATCGGCACAATATCCCGCAAAGTTGCTTCTTACGATCTGCTTTACATCATCACTGATCTCGTAGCGTCCGTTCTCAGAAAGCTGCTTCATATAAGCCGCAGTTACCTCTGTACCCGCGGCGAAGTAGAGAAGTCTCTCAAGATTACTTGAGATAAGAATATCCATAGAGGGCGACATCGTCAGATGGAAGCTGCGATTTCTGTCATAAACGCCGCTTTCGATAAAGTCGGTAAGCACGTTATTGGAGTTTGATGCACATACCATCTTATCAATAGGAAGTCCCATCATTTTAGCAATATACGCCGCAAAGATATTTCCAAAGTTACCCGTGGGAACACAAACGTTGATTGATTCGCCAAGCGTTATCTCGCCGCTCTTGAGAAGCTCGCAGTACGAGTGGAAGTAATAGACTATCTGAGGTGCAAGTCGTCCCCAGTTTATAGAGTTAGCGCTTGAAAGGACGTAGCCGTTCTCAAGAAGCTTTTGCTTTGCATTTGTGTCGGAGAATATTCTCTTGACACCCGTTTGAGCATCATCAAAATTGCCCTTGATAGCGCAAACGTTTACGTTACTACCCGTCTGTGTAACCATCTGAAGCTTCTGCACCTTACTTACACCATCTACGGGGTAAAATACCATTATTTTGACCTTATCAACATCCTTATGACCTTCAAGAGCCGCCTTGCCCGTGTCTCCCGAGGTAGCGACGAGAATAAGCGCGGTATTCTCCTCACCTGTCTTGACAAGAGCACGTGAAAGAAGTCTTGGCATTATCTGAAGTGCCATATCCTTAAATGCCGCAGTAGGTCCTCTCCAAAGCTCCAGCGAGAAAAGACCGTCTCTGACCTTTTTCAAAGGAGCCGCGCCATCAGGAAATCCCGCAGGAGAATATGCGGCAGTCGCATCCTCAAGAAGCTCCTCGTAAGTATAATCAGAGAGGAACTTAGAAAGTATCGTAGCCGCCTTTTCAGGATAGCTTTTATTTGCAAGCTCGCTTATCTCATCAAGTGAAAGAGAGGGAACAGAATCCGGAACAAAAAGTCCGCCGTCCGAAGCCAAGCCTTGCTTGATAACCTCTGAAGCCTTGAAAAGCTTCTTATCTGCATCTCTCGTGCTAAAAAACATCATAAATGTGTACCTCGTTTTGCAATTTTTACACGCCAAAGGCGTTTTCTATGTGATTTATTTTCAAAACCTTCATATCCTCGCGGTCAAGATAGATCTCAAGCACGTCAAATCTCGGTTGGAAGTCAAAATACTTTACGTTATTCTTAAGATACCCCCGAGCCGCCGCGATAGTTCGCTGTTGCTTCTCCTTTGTAACGGCAGAAGCGGGCGTGCCGAACGGTGAATAAAGGTCTTTATCCACGGTGCGTGCCTTAACCTCAACAAAGGCAATTATCCTTTGCTTTTTTGAAATTGCTATCAGATCTATTTCGTTGTGAGATACGTGAAGATTTCTCTCTATAATTTTAAATTTATTCTTTTTTAAGAAGTGCGCCGCCTTATCCTCGCCAAGCCTTCCTATATCTACCGTCTTCATATCAGTTCTCGCCGTCCTTATCAAGAAAGCGAATAAACTTTGTCCGATATATAGACGGCTCAGCTCCGTATTTTCTAAGAGCATCCATATGCTCCTTGGTGCCGTATCCTTTATGCTTTGCTATGTTGTACATAGGAAACTGCTCGTGCATTT
Organism: uncultured Clostridia bacterium; assembly: GCA_937893945.1. Taxonomy (GTDB): domain Bacteria; phylum Bacillota; class Clostridia; order Oscillospirales; family CAG-272; genus HGM12713. Next base: position 7,222 of record CALCTA010000050.1, read on the forward strand.
CAAGACAGAGCCTGTCTCTCGTTACTTTAGCAAGGATAGAAGCTGCCGCAATAGAGGGTGAGATGGCGTCGCCGCTTATTACGGGCTTTGCAGGAATAGGAAAATCACGAGCGATATTTCCGTCAACAAGTGCAAAATCCGCTTTAGGCTCAAGTGCCGCTATAGCTCGCTTCATTGCGTTCATAGTAGCCTCAAGTATATTTGTGGAATTTATCTCCTCGACCGAGCCCTGCTGAATAGAAAATGCAATGGCAGATTCACAAATAACGTCAAAAAGCTTGTCGCGCTTTTTAGGACTTATCTTTTTTGAATCATTCAAGCCCTCGACATAGAGACCGCGCGGAAGTATAACAGCCGCGGCGACAACAGGGCCGCAGAGCGGGCCTCTTCCTGCCTCATCAACGCCGCAGACTAACTGATATCCTTCATTCCAAAGCTCTTGCTCTATAGTGTATTCAAGCATATAATCTACCTTTCAAAGTCAGGAATATCAAGCGATATTCTTCCGATTTTTCCTGCGCGGAACTCATCAAGCAGCATATTTGCCGTTCGCTCGGTATCTATCTCTCCACCCGAGATGCAAAATCCGCGTTTCTTGCCTATTAAGGTCATCAAATCGTAATTATCAAGCTCCTCGACCGAGGGAAGCTCTGCAAGCTTATATCTTGCGCAAAGTGCCTCGGGATATCTCTCGCGGAGCCTGCCGCAGAGTGTCATAGCTATAGCCTCAACGTCAAGAATATCATCCTTTATAGCACCTGTTATAGCAAGATTTTCTCCGACACGCTCGTCCTCAAACTTGGGCCAGAGAACTCCGGGCATATCAAGAAGCATTATACCGATATCCGTACCTACCCATTGCTTATTGAGAGTAACTCCGGGACGGTTTTCAACCTTTGCTTTCTTATTGCCCGATATTTTGTTTATAAGCGAGGATTTACCCACGTTTGGGATACCGACCACCATAGCCTTGAGCGAGCGTCCTACCATTCCTTTATTCTCATAGCGAGCAAGCTTCTCGCCGCAAAGCTCACGGATAGCAGGCGCGATCTTGGAAAGACCGCTTCCGCTTATACAATCGGTCTCTAAGCATATGGTTTTATCATTTGAATAGTGTGCAGAGAATGCTCTTGTAACAACAGGATCTGCAAGAGATGCCTTGTTAAGCAAGATTATAGATGGCTTTCCCGCACAGAGCCTGCGTATTTCAGGATTCTGGGAGCTGTAAGGAATTCTCGCGTCAAGCAACTCTATAACAGCATCCACGTTTTTAAGGTTTTCGGAGATAAGGCGACGTGTTTTCGCCATATGCCCCGGGAACCATTGTATCGTTTGCGATGGCATTATTTACCTCTCTGATATTTTAATGTTCAATCTACCGTACCGAAGCGTGAGAATGGGGTTACTCTGACAATAACTCTGCCAAGTATTCGTCTTGTATCAACGAGTCCTATTCTCATAGAGCGGCTATCACTTGAATCACTGCGATTGTCTCCCATTACGAACACAGTTCCTTCTTCGACGTAAGTAATAGAATCCGAATAAGTGGGACGTTCGTATCTGATATAGTCCTCCTCAAGCACTGTGGAATTGCCCTCAGAGTCTGTAACAGTAACTCTCATTCCGTCCTTGAGATGCTCTACCTTGACAGTATCTCCCGCAACACCTATAACTCGCTTAACGATAGGCTCGTTGTAGTCGTTGATCTCCTCACCCGTCTGATGAAAAACGATTATATCGCCTCTACCGGGGGTATAGAACGCATCGCTTACAACAACGTTTTCACCGTTATAGAGAGTATTCTTCATAGAATCGCCCGATACCTGACAAATGCGTGCCGCAAAGGAAAATACAAGTACAATGATAGCAAATACTATCACTACCAGCTCGACCTGTTCAATAAGAGCCTTTATGAAGTTATTTTGTTTGGAAGCCGTATTATCATTATTGATCTCAGACATCAAATCGTACCTTCCTTTCACAAAATCAAAAAATACGAAAAATTATTTTACAAGAATATCCATAAGAGTATATCCGTCAGGGATATACACACCAGTATTTTCAGCACTCTCCTCATCAAAGCGATCCACGCCCTGCTTCTCATCAGCAGAAGAATAGATAAAGAAGGGAACGGGAGTAATAGTATGAGTTCTGAGTCTTACAGGAGTAGGATGATCGGGCAACACCATTATTTTAAAGTCCTCTCCGGTGCTTACGAGATATTCGTAAACAGGGCTAAGTATCTTCTTGTCTATAAGCTCTATCGAAAGAACCTTGTTGTCAGTCTCAGCGCGATGTCCGCATTCGTCAGGACCTTCAACGTGAACGTAAACGTAATCTGCACCAGTCTTGAAGGCATTTATAGCAGCTTCCGCCTTACCGTCGTAGTTAGTATGTACGTTACCGGTCGCACCCTCAACGTCAACCGACTTCATACCCGCACAGATTCCGATTCCTTTAATAAGATCAACCGCAGAAATTACAGTAGCATCAAGTCCCCATTTATCCTTAAAGGAGGGAAGCTGAGGCTTCTTTCCGGGGCTCCAGAGCCAGATAGAGTTTCCGGG
>CALCTA010000051.1 GCA_937893945.1 uncultured Clostridia bacterium
AAACGTGCTTTGGCGCTTCTTGAACGCATAGGTCTTTCGGAAAAAGCAGACTCTTATCCCTCCACACTCTCAGGCGGTCAAAAGCAGAGAATTGCGATAGCAAGGGCTCTTGCTATGAGTCCTGATATAATGCTATTTGACGAACCGACATCCGCGCTTGATCCCGAGATGGTTGGCGAGGTGCTTGATCTGATGAAGGAGCTTGCTCTTTCGGGAATGACGATGGTGGTCGTAACTCATGAAATGGGATTTGCACGCGAGGTAGCAGACCGTATCGTATTTATGGCTGATGGAGTTATCGTTGAAGAAGCTCCGCCGAGCGAGTTCTTTACAAATTCTCAAAATCCGAGAGTAAAGCAATTTCTTGATAAGGTGCTTTGATAAATATAGACAAATAAAAAAACACGAGAATTTTTTCTCGTGTTTTTTTATTTTTAGTCCTGAGCGTCCTCAGCGTGTACGTCAACATTGCGGACAGCGGTCTTAAGAATTCTTATTTTTGTGCGGTCGTGTCCGGTCTCGATCATAACGGTTTCTTCCTTAATGCTTACGATCTTTCCGATAATTCCGCCGATGGTGGTGATCTCGTCGCCGACCTTAAGGTTGTTTCTCATATCGTTGGTCTCTTTTTCCTGCTTCTTCTGAGGTCTGATCATGAAGAAGTAGAGAGCAACGAACATAAGTACCATAATGAGAATAGGTGCAAGAGACGTGATGTCAAAGGCTGCGTTACAGCCGAAAGGGTTCATAGCCATATCTAACTCCTTGTTTTTATTATTTACCTATTTATGATAACATATTTTCCCGATAAATTCAAGTGTAAAATCAAAATTTTATTTTTTTATTCAACGTTAGCAATAAAAAAGCGTGAAAAAACGGGAATTTTATATAATATTTGCGTTTTTCTTAATTATGTGCTATACTCTTGATAGCGCCAAAAAGGCGAAAAAAGGAGAACAGATATGAAACAGAAAATCAATCTTAGCAGGAGACATTCAAAAAGACGAGGCTTTACTATAGTGGAGCTGTTGATCGTCATAGTCGTTATAGCCATACTTGCTGCTGTTCTGATACCAACCTTTGCGGGATTTGTTAGGAAGGCAAGGATATCATCAAAGACACAAACCGCGCAGAGTGTCAATAAGATACTTTCGATCGAAGAGATATCAGATGACAGACCTATAAGCATGCATAGTGTCGCAAGATTAATGGAAGAAAACGGATTCGCGCTTGATCAGTTTGTTTCTGACAACGGACTTGTGCTAGTCTGGGATCAGGAGCATAACAGAGTAGCTGTTCTTGATGCTGGACTTAATAAGGTCTATACTCATGACGGCGCGGAGCTGTCATCCGATAAGACATTAATGTGGCAGGTCGTAACTGAGCTTCCTGAGGATATAGGCACAAGTATTTATCTTGGAGACGGATTTGCGGAGAGCGAAATCTCTGTTGGCGTTGGAGTAGATGTGGGTGATAATACGGGAGTTAAAAGCATAACCTACAACGACAGCGACGAGAATAGCAAAAGCATATTGATCCGTACAAACAGCGATGAAACTGTAACTACGGTAAATAATCATTCCGACAGGATCGATCTGTTGGGTGTGGGAGGCAAGGTAACTCTTGCAACTACTGAAATAAATCAGGAGAATCAGCTTTCTGTTTGCGAAGAAATCAACGAGCTTGTTATTTATAGTGGAAATGCCGTGATAAAATCGGGAGCAGAGGTAGATACGATAAGGATACTCTCTCAAAATACAAGCAATGTTTCTCCTGAAATAAAGGATAGTGCCAAGATCATAGTAGGAGAGGAGTTTACACTTACTATAGAGGATAATGCACGCGTTGAAAGCATAGTTGATTCTGACGGCAATGAATTCAATTTTACCGAAAACGACAGCGGAGACAACACTCAAGGTGGAGATAATACCGAAGGTGGAGATAATACCGAAGGCGGAGATAATACCGAAGGTGGAGATAATACCGAAGGTGGAGATAATACCGAAGGTGGAGACAATACCGAAGGCGGAGATAATACCGAAGGTGGAGACAATACCGAAGGCGGAGACAATACCGGGGGCGGAGATAATACCGAGGGTGGAGACAATACAGAAGGCGGAGACAACACTCAAGGTGGAGAGAATACCGAAGGCGGCAACGAAACTGAGCCTTATTATGACTTCGATGTATTTGATACGAGCGAGCTATCGGCCCAGGAAGGCAAGGCAACATATATAGTTGAACTAGAAGACTATTATGATAGTATCCAAGCCTCTTTTTCAAAAGGTGGGTACATAATTTTACTCAAAGACTTGGTGGATTTTTCTGTTCTTCCAATTGAAAGGGATGCAATCATTGATCTTAACGGATATAGTTTAACCAACACAAAGGGAGAGAAAGCCATGATAACGGTTGAAAAAGGTGCTCATTTGAAAATTATAGATACAAGTCAGGATAAAACAGGAAGTATAGTTACTACTTTCGAGAATACTAATAACATAGAGGTTAAGGACGGAGGCATGGTTACTATTTACGGCGGAAATATAAAAGGAGTAAGTGCCGCAATACATATGGGAGAGGGGACAACTGTAACCATCAAAAGTGGAAGTTTTGAAAACATCGGAAGAAGCTCTCCTGTTATAATTCTGGGAAACTCAAACCTCTATATAAACGACGGAGAATTTAGTTCTCAAACTCAAGGAAAACCGATGATTTTGCTTAGTGATAAAGCAATAGGCAGCACGGTCATAATAAATGACGGTACTTTCGGAGGCCCTGTCGTGAGTGAAAATTTCAAAAATAATCTTATAGATAACCGCACGAATAAATAAGAGCAAATTTTATTGGATAAAGATCACTTTTGCGCAAAATTCGATTGACAGACGAGGGAAATCGTGCTACAATAAAAGAATAAGAAGATTACTGATCTGCGTTAAAAAGGGGGTGTGCGGCTTGAGCGAAAGCAACGGTCAGAAGAAAAATAGAATGGACGAGCTTGACGAGTTTTGGGATATTTCCTCACTCGTTCCTAAAAAAAGCGTCTCACCGTACCGCAATACATCTACCGATACCTCTGCGAAGGATATAAGCGTTGCGTCTATATCTACCGAACAAAAAAGCGCAGAGCAGAGCACGGTAATAAAAAGATACGTAAACCCCTTGCATTACGAGCAAAAGAAGATAAGGCGGGAGTCATTTGAATCTACCGAAAGCTATTATCCCGAAAATTCGCTTTTACACAAGGTAACTCTCAAGAAGCGCAAGAGTGAGTATCAGCTTTATGAGGAGTTTTTGGCAGATGCGATAAGATATAAGGATACAGCTGCCTATGAATGTGAATTTGCACCCTACTACTCGTACGTTCCTCAATATAATCAGCTAAACCGGGCTCAGCTTGACTATTATCTCTGGTGGCGAAAGCGCTTCAGAGAGGGAGTTTTTATAAAAATAGATTATAGTTATATTCTGCTATATATCTTTGAACTGATAAATCTTGGTGATCGTCAGGACGTGAAATGGGCGCAGGAGCAGTTGGCGGAGCTGTGGAACGTTTATCATAGCGAGTATGCCGCGCTCGCATCAAAGCTTGCAACCTGGATATGTGATTTCAGCCTTATACACAGATTGTCGGCACCCGAAAATATCAAGCATAGCGTAGGTAGGCGCGTACCTGCGCTTAAGGAATTTTATCTCCATATGCCCAAGGGTGATTACGAGGGATGCGCGCGCTCGCTTATAAAGTACGCTACTGAATACGACTACAAGACAAGTAAGTTCGCAAAAGAGCCCAATATCGACATTTTTGATAAGCATATTTTCGGTGCGATGCTTGTGGCAGTCAGATTTTATTCAAAGGACGGTGCGCTTCTATCAGAGCTTTCCTCAGAGGACAGCAAGCTCGTGCGCAATAGCTTTGAGGGGGCTCTGTGCGTGAGCTCCGAGCGGTTTGAGATAGAAGTCAAATATTGCTCCTTCTCTCGCTCAAACGAGCTTAGATACATCCTTGGCGATATCGTGAAATATTCGGAAAACAAAATACGTACGTATCTTGGCGTAAAGTCCAAGCTCTCTGTATATTCGGTAAGTGGAGAATTGCAGAAGGCTATAGATGCTTACTTTGAGGCGACGCTTTTCAGCAAGCCTAAAATATCGCAAAAGAAAGAGGAAAAGCACGAGTACGACGTGCTGTACGATCTCCCTAAAAACGAATTCTCACTTGACAGAGCAAAGCAGATAGAGGAAGCGTCCTGGGGCGTTACTAAAGACCTTATCTCCGCATTTGACGCTGAGACGCTCGCTCCTGAGCCTGAACTCGAGCCTATACTTAAACAGGAGAAAAATGAGGAAAACGGAGATGCTACGCTGAGAGAAGCGCTTAGGGAATATCTTGCGTTTGTCGATGCTCTGAAGCGTGGAGATCAGAGCGTGTGCCGAAGCATTGCCGCAGAGACAGGAAAGTTGTTTGACGGCGTGGTTGACGAGATAAACGAGATAGCAGTTGAGGTTATAGGCGACGTTCTTATTGAAGAGGGCGATGACGGATTTGAGGTCCTTGATTGCTACAGAGATCTAATATAATCAAAGAAAAGAGAGTGCATAATGAACGCAGAAATTGATGTAAATAAAATACCAAAGAGAATATTGAATTCGCTTTTGCTTTCGGTGTCGGCGGGTGTCGTTCCGCGAATAGGTGCGCCGTATATTGCTATAGGTAGGCAAGATGAGATAAGCGCGCTTCTTTCGGACCTTGAGCAGATAAACGAGGGAGCGGGAACTATGAGATTTATCATAGGCAGATACGGAAGCGGCAAGAGCTTCCTTATCCAGCTCATACGTGGCTACGCTCTTGAACAAAACTTTATTACGGCAGACGCCGATCTTTCACCCGAGCGCCGTCTTTACGGAACCTCGGGTAGTGGCGTGGCGACCTATCGAGAACTTATAAAGAATATGGCGTCAAAATCCTCTCCTGACGGCGCGGCTCTTCCCAAAATAATCGCGCGTTGGATAGATATGCTTCGTGCTGAACTCGTATCTTCGGGTGTTTCTCCCGATAGCGCCGAATTTTCGGACAGACTTAATCTTCTTGCTCACGATAAGCTTCGCGAGGTTGAGGATATGGTTGGCGGATTTGATTTTTCGCGAGTTATCAGCAAATATTATCTCGCTCACATAAATGGAGACGACGAGCAGAAGAGCGCGTGCCTACGTTGGCTCAGGGGCGAATATTCTACCAAGACCGAAGCAAGAGCCACTCTCGGCTTCTCAGTATCTGTTATCATAGACGATGACAACTGGTACGATTTTCTCAAGCTTTGGGCAGTTCTTGTGCGATTTATGGGATATCGCGGACTTGTTGTATTTATTGACGAGTGTGTAAATCTCTATAAGATAACTCACAGAGTCAGCAGAGAAAACAACTATGAGAAGATACTCTCAATGTTTAACGATACGCTTCAGGGACGAGCGCCCGGACTTGCGCTTGTGCTTGGCGGCACTCCTCAGTTTATGGATGATCAAAGACGCGGACTTTTCAGCTACGAGGCTCTGCGAAGCCGCCTTTGCGACAGCAGATTTTCCTCTGAGGGATATAAAAATCTCGTAGGTCCTGTTATTCGGCTGAAGCGTCTCAGCGACGACGAGCTTTTCGCTCTCATTTCAAGGATCACCAAGCTCTACGCTGTAAATTACGGCATTGAGCCGAGAATAAGCGAGGAGCAGATGGTGGAATTCTTAAATAAATCTCTCGGTCGTGCTGGAGCGGACAGTATGATAACACCGCGTGAGATGCTTCGCGATTATATGACCGTTCTGAATATCCTTATGCAGAATGAAAAGGTTACCTTTGAACAGATAATGGCAAGAAACGGTGGATCTGAGCCCGAGCCCGTGGCAGAGAACGAAGATGAAATACCCGCTCCCCAAAAGACCTTTTCGGCGGCTGATATAGAATTTTAAATTATTTGTGGAGGAAAAAATGGCGCAAGCGGAATATATTTTTGAGCGATTTCCGTCCTTTATCAAGGAATTTATATATTCTCACTCCTGGGAGACCTTGAGAGAGGTTCAGATAGCGGCGGCACAGACGCTCTTTGAGACGGATAATAACCTTCTGCTTACCTCTTCAACCGCAAGCGGCAAGACAGAGGCGGCGTTTTTTCCTATACTTACAGACATTTACGAAAATCCGCCTGCAAGCATTGGCGTCCTTTATATAGCTCCGTTGAAGAGCCTTATAAATGATCAGTTCTACCGAATTGAAGAGTTGCTTGACGAGACCGATATAAGAGTTACGCATTGGCACGGCGACGTGGCACAGTCAAAGAAGAGAAAGCTTCTTGAACACCCCGAAGGTATTCTTCAGATAACCCCCGAGTCGCTCGAGGCTATGCTCATAAATCGCCATAACGATATCAAGCGCCTTTTTGGCGATCTACGTTACGTGGTGCTTGACGAGGTGCATACGCTCACGGGAACAGACCGTGGAAATCAGATACTTTGTCAACTTTCGCGCATTGAGCAGGTAATAGGCAGAAGTCCGCGTAGGGTAGGACTTTCTGCAACCGTGGGAGATGCGGAGAAGGTAGCTATTTGGCTGGGTGCGGGAACTAAGCGTCTTACTGACGTTCCGATGTTTGATAACGAAAAAATACGCTGGCGTCTTGGTATGGAGCATTTTTATATACAGAACAGCTCCTTCTCGCAGTCGCCAAATGCCGACGAGAATAAAAAATCGCACAAGGCGTCGCTTGACGCGGGCTATGAATATGCCTATGACTGCGTAGTAGGACAAAAGTCGCTCGTTTTTTCAAATTCCCGTGAGGAGACCGAATATGTATGCGCGACGCTCAGACAGATAGCCAAGAAGCGAGGCGAGCGCGATATATTCCTCATACACCACGGAAATCTCTCGGCGGCTCTGCGCGAGGAAGCCGAGATAAAGATGAAAAACGAGGAAACTCATGCGGTTACCTGTGCTACGGTTACTATGGAGCTCGGAGTTGATATAGGCAGACTTGAGCGAATATTGCAGATAGATTCGCCGCATAGCGTATCCGCATTTTTGCAAAGACTCGGACGCTCGGGCAGGCGCGGACAGCCGCCTGAGATGATGTTCGTTTTCAGAGAGGAAGAGCCGCTTCCAAACGCGCCTCTCACCGAGCTTATCCCGTGGAATCTCATTCAGGCAATAGCTATAGTTCAGCTTTATATTGAGGAACGCTTTATCGAACCCCCGAGCAAGAAGAAAGAGCCGTATAGCCTCTTATTCCACCAGACGCTCTCAACGCTTGCTTCCTTTGGTGAAATGACCGCCAAGGAGCTTGGTGAGAGGATGCTTGCGCTCCCGCCATTCAGAAACGTTTCAAGAGAAGCCTACAGGACCTTGCTTGTCTCAATGCTCAATAACGATATGCTTGAGATGACCGAGGAAAAAGGGCTTATAGTAGGACTTGCGGGGGAGAGATTGCTCGCAAGCTTTAAGTTCTACGCTGTGTTCAGCGATAGCGAGGATTACACCGTCAGATGTGAATCCGAGGAGATAGGCACGATAACCACCGCACCGCCCGTTGGAGACAGATTTGCTCTTGCAGGTCGCGTTTGGGAGGTGCTTGAGCTTGATATGCCGCACAAGCTGATATTCGTCAAGGGCGTTGAGGGTAAAATGGAAGTCTCGTGGCCCGGAAAATACGGCGAGATACACACGAAGATCCTTGAGAGAATGAAGCAGGTTCTCGCAGAGGATACAGTCTATCCGTATCTCAAGGAGAACGCGCGTTACCGCTTGAAGAAGGCAAGACATACCGCGAGAAATACGGGAATGCTTGAGCATAACACGATACATCTCGGCGGATTTAACTACTGTATGTTCCCATGGCTCGGAACACGCTCTTTCAGAACGCTTAAGCGGATGCTCTCGATTGTCGCTCCAGAATTTGCAATATCGGGTATTGAGAGCGGTGGCTCGTGTTATATAACCTTCCGTATGGAAAGGGGAAGTGCGGACGAGCTTGAGCACCGCCTTGCTTCTGCCTTTGCTTCCTTGCAGACTACCGATATGCTTGTCTCTCAAAAGGAGCTTCCCGTGTTTGAAAAATACGACGAGTATATTCCCGCAGAGCTGCTCAGAAGCGCATTTGCAAGGGATCGCCTCGACCTATGCGAGATAAAGGCGAGAATAGCCAAATAAATGTTGCCCTGAAATAAAATAAAACGAAAAAAATTTCAAAAAACTCTTGACTTAAGAGGTCAAAAGTAGTATTATAATAGTATCATTTTCTAAAGGCAATGATGAGGAGCGACGAGAGCAGATGCTTTCACAGAGAGCCGCGGCTGGTGTGAGGCGGCAAAGCGCACTTTCGTTAAATCACCTCTGAGCCCACTGTCGAGCGATATTCGGGTAGAACAGTGCGTATTCCTGCGTTAAAGGATAACGTATTTCAGTACGTAAGAGGTCCCGTAAGGGATAAAAAGAGTGGTACCGCGGAAGCTTTTAAAGCCTTCGTCTCTTCTAATGAGACGAAGGCTTTGTTTTTTATTTTTGGAAATAACCGAAAGGAAATATAATTATGCTTACACTTGATAAGATCTATCAGGCATCATTCGTGCTCAAGGACGTTGTCAGAAAGACTGCGCTCCAGCCCTCCCCAAAGCTCAATCCTAAGAGCGAGGTGTATCTTAAGACCGAGAATCTTCAGCTTACAGGCTCATTTAAGGTCAGAGGCGCGGGCTTTATGATCTCTCAGCTTTCAAAAGAAGAGAAGGAGAAGGGAGTTATCGCTTGCTCGGCAGGAAATCACGCGCAGGGCGTGGCTCTTGCGGCTCAGAAATACGGCATCAAGGCAGTTATCTGTCTGCCCGACGGTGCGCCTATATCTAAGGTCGAGGCAACCAAGAGCTATGGCGCTGAGGTAGTAATGGTTCCCGGTGTTTACGACGATGCTTATAATCACGCGCTTAAGCTTCGCGACGAGAAGGGCTACACATTCGTTCATCCCTTTGATAACGAGGACGTTATCGCAGGTCAGGGAACGATAGGGCTTGAAATACTCAACGAGCTTGAGAATATAGATGCGGTGGTAGTTCCGATAGGCGGAGGCGGTCTTATCTCGGGTATCGCATACGCCATCAAGCATCTCTCTCCCAATACCAAGGTATATGGCGTTCAGGCAGAGGGTGCGGCGAGTATGTATAAATCTGTCAAGGACGGAGTAAGAGGCAGGCTCAATTCCGTATCTACCTTTGCAGACGGTATCGCGGTCAAGGAGCCTGGCGTAAACACCTTTGAGATCTGCTCGCAGTACGTTGACGATATCGTAACCGTTTCTGAGGATGAGACTTCTTCGGCAATCCTCGCGCTTATTGAGCAGCATAAGATGATAGCCGAGGGTGCGGGCGCAGTTGCCGTTGCGGCGGTTATGTTCAACAAGCTTCCCGTTGAGGGCAAGAGAGTTGTATGCGTGGTCTCGGGCGGTAATATTGACGTTACCATTCTTTCGAGAGTTATCGAGCGCGGACTTCTTACTTCGGGACGAACCTGCAATCTTTGCATCGAGCTTATGGATAAGCCCGGTCAGCTTCGCGAGGTATCGACCATATTCGCAGAGCTTGGAGCAAACGTCATCTCGGTACACCACGAGAGAGCGAGTGAAAAGATGAATATCAACGGATGCTTCTTACGTATCGTACTTGAGACCAAGAATTACGAGCATATTGCACAGGTCAAGAGCGCGCTTGTTGAAGCAGGCTTCAGAATAGTAAACTGATTACATAAACTACAAAAAAACGGAGGATTTGAAAATGGAAAAGATATATACTAAAAACGCACCTGATGCAATAGGACCTTACTCTCAGGCAGTAAAATGCGGCAATATGCTGTTTACCTCAGGACAGATAGCGATAAACCCTGCGACAAGTCAGGTAGAAGCTACCGATATCGAGGGACAGACCGAACAGGTCTGCAAGAATCTCTGCGCTTTGCTTGAAGCTGCGGGAAGCTCCGCAGAGAAGGTCGTAAAGACCACCTGTTTCCTTGCTGACATGGGTGATTTTGCGGCATTCAACGGTGTTTATGCTAAGTATTTTATATCAAAGCCGGCACGCTCCTGCGTGGCTGTAAAGACTCTGCCGAAGAACGTTCTTGTAGAGGTAGAGGTAATAGCTGAAATTTAACGCTGATATATAACATATATAGTAATATCTTGTATTTAATATGCACAAAAGAAGATGGCATAGACTATCTGATTTGTGCATATTAAACCAAATTGAAAAAACAAAAGTAAATTACTTGACAAAGGCTCGATTTAATGATAGAATAGTTCTATAATTTTTCAAGGCGTTGAAGGGAATAAGTAATTTGCGTGGCGCTTTCAGAAAGCCGGTGGTTGATGTGAATCGGTAGCGTGCTCAGACGAAACTCCTCCCTAAGCTTCTGTCCGAAGATCTGCGAGTGCAGATTGTGTAGGCACGGACGGTTTGTTCCCGTTATCTTGAACAGCTTCATTATTTCAGTGAAGAACGAGCGGCTGCTATTTTGCAGCAATAAGAGTGGTACCGCAGAGAGTCATCGACCTTTGTCTCTTTAACGAAAGAGATAAGGGTCTTTTTTGGTACTAACGCCAAGGAATATAATTCAGGAGGTTGATATGATTTTAAACGGCTCTGAGATACTTGCCAACGTATTGATCGAAGAGGGTGTAGATACTGTTTTCGGTTATCCCGGAGGAGCAGTGCTGAACATTTACGACGCACTTTATAAATACAGCGACAAGATCACGCATTATATGACCGCGCACGAGCAGGGCGCGTCTCACGCCGCAGACGGATACGCACGTTCTACGGGTAAGACAGGAGTGGTAATCGCGACTAGCGGCCCCGGTGCTACTAATCTTGTAACAGGTATTGCTACCGCTTATATGGACAGCGTTCCTATGGTAGCTATCACGGGTAACGTATCCACACCTCTTATAGGCTGCGATAGCTTTCAGGAGGTCTATATAACCGGTATTACGATGCCGATAACCAAGCACAATTTCGTTGTAAGAAAGGTAGAGGATCTTGCAGACACGCTTCGCGACGCATTCAGAATTGCCGCAAGCGGTCGCCCCGGTCCTGTGCTTGTTGATATTCCTAAGGATATAACTGCCGCAAAAACTACGTATTTCCCTAAGCCAAAGGACAATTCACCCCTGAGAACCGATAAGGTGGTAGGAAACCTTGAGGAGATAGCTGAGCTTATCAACAGAGCTGAGCGTCCTTTCATCTACTTTGGAGGTGGAGTAAGGCTTTCGGAGGCATCGGACGAGCTTCGTGAGCTTATCCTTAAGGCAGATATTCCTGCTGCATATACGCTTATGGCGGCAGGTGTTCTCGGATACGGTGAACGCAATAATCTCGGACTTATGGGAATGCACGGTAATTATTCCGCCAACTGTGCCGCCAACAGAGCAGACGTGATGATAGCTATAGGAACTCGCTTCAGCGACAGAGTTGCTCTGAACACTCAGAAATTCGGACATAACGCGAAGATCGTTCACATCGACATAGACTCTGCTGAGATAAACAAAAACATCACGGCTGACTACACGATTATCGGAGACGTTAAGGCGGTGCTCCGCAAGTTGCTTCCGAGCATCAAAAAGACTAATCATAACGCTTGGATCGCAAATATCGAGGAGTGGAAGAAGGACGACTATGTTCCCGAGGACAGCGACGAATGCCTCAAGCCTCATTTCGTTATTGAGACGGCATGTAAGGCGGCAGGAGAGGATGCTATCTTTGTAACAGACGTAGGTCAGCATCAGATGTGGGCAGCGCAGTTCATTCACCATACCAAGCCCCGCAACTTCTTAACTAGCGGTGGACTTGGAACTATGGGCTACGGATACGGCGCGGCAATAGGCGCAAAGGTGGCAAATCCCGACGTTCCTGTGATACATTTTACGAGCGACGGCTCATTCCACATGAATATGAACGAGCTTTGTACTGCTGTAAGCTACAAGATACCCGTTATAACTGTCATTCTCAATAACGCCGTTCTCGGAATGGTTCGACAGTGGCAGGCGGTGTTCTACGGAAGAAGATTTGCGTCCAGCGAGCCTGAGCGCGTTACAAATTACGCTAAGGTCGCAGAGGGATTTGGCGGTGTCGGATACAGATGTACGACTCCCGCAGAGTTTGAAGAAGCAATGAAGAAGGCGATGAATGCCGATGGTCCTGTATGGATAGAGTGCGTTATCGACCGCGAGGAAAAGGTTCTTCCTATGATCCCCGCAGGTGGAACTGTCCACGATACCATTTTTAAATAATCAAATAAGGAGAAGGATATGAAGAAACAGTGTATGGTGCTTCTCGTTGAAAACAATGCGGGCGTTCTTGCCAGAATATCTTCCTTGTTTGTTCAGAGAGGCTTTAACATAGATTCCTTGACTGTGTCTCCGACAGAAATAGAGAGCCTGTCAAGAATCACAATTGAAACGACGGGTGATCTGAAAACGATAAATCAGATCATCAAGCAGACCGCAAAGCTCAACGAATCAAAGCTTGTATTCTCGGTCGAGCCTGAGTTCAGCCTTATTCGTGAGATACTTCTTGTAAAATTCGCAAGCGACAACAAAAACGCCGATACTCTTGCAAAAATAATCGCCGATTACGGCGCAAGGATAATCGACAACACGGGCGGATGCTTTGTAGTTGAGCTTTCCGATGCTCCTCATAAAATCGACGATTTTCTTGATGAGGTCAAGGATCTTGAGCTTGTTGAGATGTGCCGTTCGGGAGCTATCGCGATGGAACGCGGCAGCGTAGCCTACGATATCTGATTGATTAAATTAATTTACTATAAAATTTCAAAGGAGAAATGAAAATGATTACTAAGTATTATGATTCTGATTGCAATATCGCGCTGCTTGACGGTAAGACCGTGGCAGTTATCGGCTTTGGAAGCCAGGGACATGCGCACTCTATGAACCTCGCAGAGAGCGGCTGCAACGTAGTTGTAGGTCTCCGCAAGGGAAGCGGACATTGGCAGAAGGCTGCTGACTTTGCCGCAGCTCATCCTAACTTCAAGGTTATGGAGGTAGAGGAGGCTGCAAAGGCGGCTGATATCGTTATGATGCTCGTTCCCGATGAGCTTGCTGCTGATATCTACAACAAGCAGGTAGCTCCTTACATGAAGGACGGCGACGTTCTTATGTTCGCTCACGGATTCAATATCCACTTCAATTTCATTCAGCCCGCTAAGAACATAGACGTTATCATGGTAGCTCCCAAGGGTCCCGGACATACCGTAAGAAGCCAGTACGTTGAGGGCAAGGGCGTTCCCAGCCTCATCGCTATCCATCAGGACTACTCTGGCAAGGCTAAGGATTATGCTCTCGCATACGCTTGCGGAATCGGTGCAGGCAGAGCAGGTATTCTTGAGACCAGCTTCAGAGAAGAGACCGAGACTGACCTCTTTGGTGAGCAGGCAGTGCTTTGCGGCGGTGTAACCGAGCTTATGAAGGCAGGCTTTGACACTCTCGTTGAGGCAGGCTATGAGCCTGAGATGGCTTACTTTGAGTGTATCCACGAGATGAAGCTCATTGTTGACCTTATCAACAACGGCGGATTTGCTATGATGAGATATTCTATTTCCAACACCGCAGAGTACGGTGATTACAGAACCGGTAAGAGACTTATCACCGAGGAGACTCGCAAGGAGATGAAGAAGGTCCTTGAGGAGATCCAAAACGGTACTTTTGCATCTGAATTTATGCAGGAATTTTCTGCTGGCAGAAAGGCTAAGTTCCTTGCAACTCGCCGCAAGGAGAGCGAGCATCAGCTTGAGAAGACGGGCGCAGAGCTCCGTCAGATGATGAGCTGGCTCAAGAAGTAAAAAAATTCCCTCATATCCTCGGCTGTTGCCGAGGATATGAGAAACACGCAGGAGAAGGTTATGTTGCTTTGTATCAATGTAGGAAACTCAATAATTTCCCTTGGTTGCTTTGAGGACGAGGGAAATATGGTCGCGTCCTTTGATATTTCAAGCGACGTAAGAAAGACCTCAGACGAATACCTTTATACAGTTAAAAGCATTTTGAACGATAATGGGATAATTGCCGAAAATATAAGTGGCGCTATAGTTTCATCTGTCGTTCCGACATTGACAGATACTGTTAAGAAAACTGTCGTTAAGCTTACGGGCAAGCAACCTCTTATGGTAGGACCCGGAGTAAAGACCGGATTTCACATCAGAATTGATAATCCGTCGGAGCTTGGCGCGGATATGGTCGCTAACACCGCGGCGGCGATCAGCAAAGGTGTTGATGGAAAGCCAATCATCATTGCCGACCTCGGCACAGTGAATACGCTTTCTGCTATCAATAAAAGGGGAGAGTACGTGGGATGCGCTATTTTTCCGGGAACTCAGCTTTCCTTTAATATGCTTCATAGTGAGGCGGCACTTTTGCCGAGCATAAATACAGGAGATCACTCAAAGGCAATAGGAAAGAATTCTCAGGGTGCGGTACGTTCAGGCGTTCTGCTTGGAGGAGCCATGGCTGTTGACGGCTTGGTATCTAAGTTCTGCGCTGAGATGGGCGTTGCTATAGAAGACACCCTGCTTATTGCTACGGGAGCTCAGGCAAGCGCATTGCTTTCGCGCATGGCAAGCGAGTTCTCTTACGACGAGCATCTTACGCTCAAAGGACTTTACTATATTTACAAAAACAATCAAACTGATCTTTGATAACAACAGACTGAATAGTCTTAGTTATAAATTTTAAGCACCGTACCCTTTTCGGACGGTAGCATTGGGTGAAAGTCCCAAAAAGGAGAAAACATATGCAAACCAAAACAACTTTCAAGACAGCACTTATGGCTGTACTTTGTGTTTGAGGAGGGTAAGAGAATGAGTAGTACCCGAAATCAAAAAATCATCCGCATGGTCGAGTTGGCTATGCTTATAGCGCTCATCTTTGTTATGCAGTACCTCGGAACGCTTGCATCAACACCCTTGAGAACGATTGGAATAGAATTTTCCTTTGTTCTCATACCTATCGTCGTAGGCGCGTTTCTTTTAGGTCCCGTAGAGGGCGCAATATTAGGGTTTGTTTTCGGTGCAATGACAGTCGTGCTGACTGTAATTGCTCCCGGAACGATGACCTATATTCTGTTTAC
>CALCTA010000052.1 GCA_937893945.1 uncultured Clostridia bacterium
CGTGTAGCTGCGTTCGGCTTTCAGAGGAAGAATATCTATGTGGCGAACTATTTTGATCCTACGCCGTTTTTCGATCTTGACATTGATGTAATCTACATTAGCGGCGGAAATACCTTCGGTACTATGAAACTGATACGCGACTCGGGATTTGATAAAGCAATCATTGATTACGTTCACAGAGGTGTTATCTATATTGGCGGTAGTGCCGGCGCTCATATCGCAACGGCAGATATTTCTCACGTAGCCAAGTACGACAAGGACACTTTTGATTTAACTGATTTTTCGGGACTTGGTTTGTATAAGGGCATCTTGGTTTGCCATTACACAGAAGATCGAAAAGCAGATTTCGATACCTTGAACTCTTTAGGTAAATATCGCGTTATTTCGTTAAGCGATGATCAGTCAATCGTGATAAAAGATGAGTGAGAAAAACAATGCCGAGGACGACCATATGGTTATCCTCGGCATTATCTTAATTCGAATAATTATAGTAAAAAACAAATCCGAACCAATTTCGATTTACGAAATAGTTCGGATTTGTTACGTTTGGTGACCCGTACGGGAATCGAACCCATGTTACAGCCGTGAAAGGGCCGTGTCTTAACCGCTTGACCAACGGGCCTTATTCACAAAATGCGGATATTGATCCGCATTTTGTTTGGTAGCGGGAATTGGACTTGAACCCATGACCTACCGGGTATGAACCGGTTGCTCTAGCCAACTGAGCTACTCCGCCACATTTCTTATTATACGCTTTCGCAAGCGCTTGATTATTATATCACGAGAAAGTCCTTTTGTCAATAGCTTTTTTGAAAAAATTAAAAAATTTTCGCCTTATTTTGCTTATTTTTTTTGTGCTTTCTCTTGACTTTGCCACTGAGGTGTGATATAATTCTTCTGTTATCAATAGTTATAAACACCTTGACGGGAAGTAGTAGGAGCTGTTACCTCTGCAGAGAGCGTGCGTTTGGTGCGAGCACGTGTGGAAAGGCTTTGAAGTCGTCCCTGAGTGGCTTGGGTGAGGGAAGTATCTTCCGTTAGCTCTTGACGTCTGCCGCGCGTTAGCGGTCTTGAGATAAGACGGAGCGGCTCTGCGCTCCTCTTAAGTCAGGTGGTACCGCGTGCTCACGCCCTGATAGGACGTGGGTCTTTCTTTTTTTAGCTAATAATTTTATCATTACATTTATATTTAGGAGGACTAATCTATGAATTCCTACAACGAATTGCCAAAGGTTTATTCTCCCTCTGAATTTGAGGACAGAATATATCAGAATTGGTGCGACAAGGGTTACTTTACCCCCGACGTAAACGATCCCGCGCCTTCCTTCTCGGTGGTCATTCCGCCCCCCAACGTAACAGGTCAGCTCCACATGGGACACGCCCTTGACGAGACTCTTCAGGACATTCTCGTTCGTTACAAGAGAATGCAAGGCTTCAACACTCTTTGGGTTCCCGGCACAGACCACGCAGGTATCGCAACTCAGATAAAGGTTGAGGAGCAGCTTCGTGTGAACGAGGGACTTTCAAGATACGATCTCGGCAGAGAGAAATTCCTTGAGAGAGTATGGGATTGGAAGCATCAGTACGGCAACCGTATAATCAGCCAGCTCAAGAAGCTCGGCGCTTCTTGCGACTGGTCGCGCGAGCGCTTTACTATGGACGAAGGCTGCTCGAAGGCAGTCCGCGAGGTATTTGTAAATCTCTATGACAAGGGACTTATCTACCGTGGATACAGAATTATCAACTGGTGTCCTCACTGCCTTACGGCGCTTTCTGACGCCGAGGTAGAGTACAAGGATCAGCCCGGTCATTTCTGGCACATCAAGTATCCCATCAAGGGCGAGGATGGCTACGTTGAGATAGCTACCACACGTCCTGAGACTATGTTCGGAGACACCGCAGTTGCGGTAAACCCCGAGGATGAGGCAACAAAGCACCTCATCGGCAAGACCCTCATTCTCCCCATCGTTGGCAGGGAGATCCCCGTGATTGCCGACGATTACGTTGAGATAGGCTTTGGTACAGGCTGTGTTAAGATCACCCCCGCGCACGACCCCAACGACTTCCTCGTAGGTCAGAGACATAATCTCGAGCAGATCAAGGTCATGAACGATGACGCTACTATGAACGCTTATGCGGGCAAGTACGAGGGAATGGACAGATACGCTTGCCGCAAGGCTCTCGTTGCAGACCTTGAGGCAGAGGGATATCTTGT
>CALCTA010000053.1 GCA_937893945.1 uncultured Clostridia bacterium
ATACCTTTGCTATTCTTTACGCACACATCAATAAACGGATGCAGACTTTCACTTCCCAAAAAGGGCGTAACAGTTAAGAAGTCAGCATCAATAGAGGGAATAAAAGAACCGTCAAGCAGCTCTACGCATCCGAGATGTCCGTCTGCATACGCTTGTGCTGTGTTTCCAATATCGTTGTTTCTTGCCTTGTCGTGCAGAATCTTGTATGCAGCGGCTACGGCGATGCTGTTGTCTCTTACAGCATCGTAAGGTATAATTTCGGAAGGGAACTCGCTGTACCATTTCTCGAGCACGTTGAATACCATTTCGTCCGAAACCTTTTTGTTCATCATCACCTGTGTAAGCATGGCGATGAGGTTTCTGTGGGTGTATATCATGCGTCTGATAGTTTCGTCGGCATAATAGTTTTTGTTGTTCTTGACCTCGCCCCACTTGAAACGGTTCATTATGTTGTCATAGAAACGCTCCACATCGACAGGATGACCGTTTTCGTTGTTGTAGTAGCCAAGCATAACGTTGTCGCCCTTGACCTGAATTTCGCCCTCCATATAGCCCTTATCGTTCTTGTAGCCCTGAGCAATTCTTACCTGACAGCAGGGAACAGAGGGGCCTACAGAAGCGTACTTACGCTTGTAGTAAGGAACAACGCAGGTAAGGGGAGCGCACTCGGTGATGCCGTAGCCCTCGTAGATAGCGATACCAAGAGTATCGAAGAACTCTATCATACGGGGATTGAGAGCCGCGCCGCCGCAGACTATCTTCTCAAGCCTGCCGCCGAAGGAGTTGAGCACCTCAGCGAAGAGCTCGCGGCGCTTGTCAACACCTACCTTAAGAAGACTTCTTGCCGCGGTGATACCGAGCTTGAGCTTCTTGTCTCTGCCGGTCTTCTTTGCCTCAGCCCAGATACGCTTGTAGAAGGTGTAGACGTAGAGGGGAACGAGAACGAGGCCGGTGGGCTTGAATATCTGAAGGTTCTTGAGAACGTGGGTGATAGAGTCGTTGATGCAGATATGCATACCGTAGTCCATACCCGCAAGCATGCAAGCAAGCTCGTAGGTGTGGTGGATGGGAAGCAGAGATACGATAGTGTCGTCGGGAGTAAAGTCAACCGTTGCGGCGGCGCTCGTAACTACCGAGAAAATGTTCTTCTGAGAGAGCATTACGCACTTGCTCGTGCCTGTAGTACCCGAGGTAAAGAGGAACTCTGCAAGGCGGTCTCTGTTTTCAACGTCGGGGATGACGTATCCTTCTTTGACAAGCTCCGCGCCCTTTTCTAAGAGGCTGTCAAGCGCAACTACCTTGTCTCCGAGAGAAAGCTCTGCCTCGTTTGGCGCCATAGCGATAAAGAGAGAAAGAGAGGAATGGTCTCTTACGGCGTTTGCGAACTTGCCGTTAAAGCTTGCGGAATATACGAGAGCGTCTGCGTCAACGCTGTCCATAAAGCCCTCGATAACGCTTATTTCAAGCTCCTTGTCAAGAGGGATAGCAACACCGCCCGATGCGAGAACCGCGAGGTAGGATGCGACCCACTCAACGCTGGTCTCACCGATGATAGCGATACGCTTGCCGGCGTATCCCCTATCGGTAAGCGCTGCCGCAAGGCTCTTTACCTTAGCGGTAAATTCTCCGTAGGTAACGTCGTGAAGCTGACGCTTTTTATCAAAGTATGTAAAGAGAACTCTGTTGCCGTGCTTTTCTATAATTCTGCAGAAATCCTTGACGTCAAGAACTCTCTCGTAAAGTCTTTTACAGGGTGCTTTATTAATTATCTTTGCAGTTTTTTCCTTGCTCATTTTAATAGTAGTCCTTTCAAAAAATATTTCAGAAGTGGCTAAGCTTTTATTGACTGATTCAGATGCTTTCCTCTGCTTGCTTCAGCCTTAGGCAAATAAGATCAAAGGTTAAATAGAAATTCATCAGCTGCTCCTCACTAAGATCGTCGCTTACGAAGGAATGTATCTCGGAGATCGCCTTGTTTATCTCATCAGCAGTATCTTTGCCCATCGGAGTCAGTTTCAAACGCTTTCTGTAGTTATTGCTTTCATTTTCAGTTTCGGTAAGATATCCCTTTGCGCAAAGCTCGTTGACCGTGCGCGAGATCTGCGCCTTGTCGATGTCGCACATCTCTGCAAGCTCCATTCTCGTCAAGCCTTCTTTCGATGTGTCCAGATATCTTATGCACATAGTGTGCGCGCTCGTAAGTCCGTAGTGCATCATATATTTTGATTTGAGCTTATGTATGCTCTTTGTAGCACCGCAGAGAAGCGAGCAAAATCGGTTAAATCTGTCTGTTTCCAGCATGTTTTCTCCTTTCGCAACAATATCCATTATACATTTACAGATATATAATACCACAATGTTGTTGAGTTGTCAACAACTTTTTAGTAAAATTTTAAAAAAACTATCAATAAAACTATTTACAAAAGCGGGAAAAGAGTGTATAATATATTAAGTGGTAGAAAACCTTGAATAAGGTCTGTGAAGAGGAAGAAACCGAGAAGGGAAATCAGAGAGCCGACGCCTTGGCTGTGAGCGACGGCATGACCTGACGGCTTGTGCGCCTTGGAGACTCCGCACGCGAATAAAAATAGTAGCGGCGGCGTATCTTCTGCGTTAAGGAAGCAAGAGTAACGCGATGGTGCGTTAGAAGCAGAGTGGAACCGCGATATTACGCCTCTGCGCCGAGGGCGCAGTGGCTATTTTTATTTTCGGAGGATGGTTATGGTTAAGCATTCAAAGCTCTCAAAGAAATCTAATATAGAAAAACTGATAGATGTAGCGTCCGACCTCTCCAAAGCAACGGCGTTCGTTGCCAAGGACCTCTCAAGAAGCGCAAGAAGACTTGCGCGCTCGGTAAAGGAGGACGTCCGCGCGGTACGCGAGCGAGATCCCGCCGCGAGAAGCAACGCCGAGATATTGCTTCTCTATTCCGGCGTGCATGCGCTTGCGGCATACAGAGTGGCGCACAAGCTCCACGAGAACGAGCATTATTTTGCCGCGAGAGCGCTCAGCCAGGCGGCGAAGGCGGTTACGGGAATAGAGATACACCCCGGCGCAAAGATAGGAAAGGGACTTGTTATCGACCACGGAACAGGCGTCGTTATCGGAGAGACTGCTGAGATAGGCGACAACTGCACGATATATCAGGGCGTTACGCTCGGAGGTACGGGTAAGGACGTCGGAAAGAGACACCCCACGCTCGGCAACAACGTTCTCGTTGGAGCGGGAGCAAAGGTGCTTGGCCCTTTCTATATAGGGGATAATTCCAAGATAGCTGCAAACGCGGTGGTTCTCAAGGAGATACCAAGCAACTCGACGGCTGTCGGAATGCCCGCAAAGGTCGTAAGGAGAGAGGGAATGAAGGTTGACGGAGAGCTCGATCAGATACACATTCCCGACCCCGTGGCGCAGGAGATAAAGCGTCTTGAGGACAGAATAGCGGAGCTTGAGAGACAGCTTGGAGAAAAGAAGTAAAATTTAAGAACGGAGAATATAAAAATACTATGCTTATTTACAATTCACTTACGAGGAAGAGAGAGGAGTTCGTGCCAAACGTGGCGGGAAAGGTGAGTATGTACACCTGCGGACCTACCGTTTATCACTATGCTCATATAGGAAACCTGCGTAGCTATATTATGGAGGACGTGCTTGAAAAGTATCTTCGCTACACGGGTCTTGACGTTACGAGAGTAATGAATATAACCGACGTAGGACATCTCTCAAGTGATGCCGACACGGGCGAGGATAAGATGCTCAAGGGAGCGAAGCGAGAGAACAAATCCGTGCTTGAGATAGCTAAGTTCTACACCGACGCTTTCTTTGCCGACTGCGAAAAGCTCAATATCAAGACCCCCGAGGTCGTGGCTCCCGCTACCACCTGCATTGACGAGTTTATCAAAACTATAGAGGGGCTTATAGAAAAGGGCTACGCTTACGAGGCTGGCGGAAATATCTATTTCGATACCTCAAAGCTCGATCAATACTACGTTTTCAACGACTTCAAGGAGGAGGACCTCGAGGTAGGTGTCCGCGAGGGCGTTGAGGAGGACAAAAACAAGAAGAACAAGGCAGACTTCGTGCTTTGGTTCACTAAGTCAAAATTTGACGACCAGGAGCTGAAGTGGGATAGCCCCTGGGGTATCGGATACCCCGGCTGGCATATTGAATGCTCCTGCATCAGTATGAAGCACCTTGGTGAGTATCTCGATATCCACTGCGGCGGTATAGATAACGCTTTCCCCCACCACACCAACGAAATTGCGCAAAGTGAGGCGTTTGTGGGGCATAAGTGGTGCAATTATTGGTTCCACGTCCACCACCTGAACACAAACTCGGGTAAGATGAGTAAGTCGAGCGGAGAGTTTTTGACCGTCTCTCTCCTTGAGTCCAAGGGCTATGATCCGCTTGTTTACAGATTTTTCTGCTTGCAGTCGCACTACCGTAAGTCGCTCGTATTCTCTTACGAAAATCTTGACAATGCGGCTATCGCTTACAATAAGCTGGTAGCGAAGATCGCCGCACTTTATAAGGAAGAGCGCACAGAGATCGACACCGAGGCTCTTGACGCGCTCAAGGCGAGATTCTCTGCCGCGATGGATAACGATATGAACACCTCGCTCGCGGTTACCGCGCTCTACGACGTGCTTAAGGCAAAGACGAATGCGGCAACAAAGCTTGCGGCTATCGCAGATTTCGATACCGTGCTTTGCGTAGGACTTATAGCGGCGGCTGAGAGAATAGTAGAGGCTGAGAAGCGCGCGGCGGCAGAGGAAGCGGAGAGAATAGCAAACGATCCCTTTGCGGCTTACGTCGTTGATATGATCGCTCAGCGCGCGGCTGCTAAGAAGGAAAAGAACTTCGCCCGCGCGGACGAGATACGCGCAGAGCTTGCGGAAAAGGGCGTAACGCTTATTGACACCCCTCAGGGTACTAAGTGGGAAAAGCAGTAACCGGAAGATAAATAAAGCATTTGGCAAATAAAGAAAGGATTTTATTATGAAGATCAAAAGAATTATAGCGTTTTTGCTCCTTGCTTCTATGCTTTTGCTCGCTTGTGCCTGCAACAGCAATGATACCGACGCTACCGACGGTGCGCCTACCGATGCCGCACCTACTGAAAAGGAAGAGGATAACAAGAAGAACGAGGGTACCGATAAGCCCTTGCTCGATACAGAGATCTGGCTTTCTGACCCTTCTGCACCCGTTCGTATAGTTTACGCTGACGGCGCAAAGGGAGCGGCTCTTAAGATATACGACAAGGTTACTGCTCTTGACGCAAACTTCACCATAGGCAAATACAATATGGTCAAGGACACGGTTGCCGCAGACGGTACTACTGAGATCCTCGTAGGCGACACCAACAGAGCGGCAAGTGCCGAGGCTAAGAAGCTTATTACCGAGGATGGTAGCTTCTACTCTATCTACGTTTCGGGTAACTCTATCGCGATATATTCCGCAGAGCCCGAGGGACTTGAGAGCGCAGCCGCAGATCTTATCACTAAGATCAGCAGAAAGGGAGGCGCGGTAATTTACAACAACGCAAAAGGCAACTATACCAGCGAATACCAGAAGTACACCTTGCTTGAGGCTCTTGTAAAGACCGCAAATGACGAGGATCTCCCTGTTTATCGCATTTCTGTATATGACTCCGAGGGTCTTAAGACCGAGACTATCAACGCATCCAACCCCTGCCAGAACTGCTACTCGGTAGCAAAGCTCTACTGCGTTACCGCAATAGGTATGCTCTATGACGAGGGCAAGATAAAGACTACCGACACCATCGGCTCTATATTTGCAGATGAGCTTGCGGAGTACGGTATTGATCCTACCAAGTGGAATAAGGTTACTATCCATGATGTTATGCGCCACAGAGCAGGATTTGACCGCGGTGGATTCCTTGATATCGACGCGCAGGACAGCACCGAGTGGAGCTCTCAGGACTTCCTCAAGCTCGTTCTTTCCGAGCCGCTCGTTCACGAGCCCGGCGAGAAGTCGGTATATACTGACGGAGCGTTCTACCTCATTTCCAGAGTAGTTACCAAGATCAGCGGCGAGAAGCTTGACGACTTCCTCGCGGCGCGTCTCTTCAAATACACCGATTGCCGTGAGTTCGCATTCTCCAAGTGCCCCGAGGGCTATCCTATCGGCGCAACGGGTATCTACATCAGAAGCGCAGACGTAGCGAAGCTCGGTCATATTTACCTCAACGGCGGTAAGTACGGCGACGTTCAGATAATCTCACAAGAGTGGATCGATGCTGTTATTGATAACGGCTACGAGCTTCATTCCTCGGGAGAAGGCTATTCCAAGGGCGGAATGAGAGGTCAGAACATCTACATCAACTTTGAAAAGAACGTAGCTGTAGCTTGGCATTCCTACGATCCTAACGGCTTGACAGGAGTACTTAGCGATACTCTCCATTCCTTCATCGGAAAAATGGACTGAGAAAGTTAGTTAAAGAAACGATATTTTGCCACCTTTCTTAAAAGAAAGGCTGCCGAAAGCGGCGACGAGTTTTGTCGTTGACAAAACATCGTTGGCGCCAAAGAACTTTAATGAAGGAAAAGCTTGAGTGAAGCTCTGCCACGTGCAAAGTTTTTGCTCAAGCTTTTTTAAACAGCACC
>CALCTA010000054.1 GCA_937893945.1 uncultured Clostridia bacterium
GGGACGCCAAGGATGTCGTCCCCTACAAACAAAATATCAAACACCGCACAAACCTGTAGGGGCGACCATCGGTCGTCCGTCCCCCGAATTAAAGTTCATTCGCCACCCATAACGCTTTTTCTTTTGACGCAAAAGGGCCAAAAGAAAAAGCTTTGCAAAAAGAAAAGCGCCGTTTAGGAGATTTCGCTCTCTGCGGAGAGCGACCGCCGTTTCGCCGGCGGCTCTCGACAAGCTTTTTGAAAAAAGCTTGAGCAAAAACTTTACACGGGTGCTGTTTTAAAAAAGCTTGAGCAAAAACTTTGCACGTGGCAGAGCTCTTACCCAAGCTTTTCTTTTATTGAAGTTCTTTGCGGAGCTTTCTTTCAAGAAAGCGACAAAAATCGCGTCCTTATTTCGCGTTCATCTTGAGGTAGGCGTTGATGAACTCGTCTATCTCGCCGTCCATAACAGCCGAGATGTTACCGTCCTCGTGGCCTGTTCTCGTGTCCTTCGCGAGAGTGTAGGGCATAAACACGTAGGAGCATATCTGCGCGCCCCACTCGATATTGGTCTTATTGCCCTTGATATCCTCAATGGTGTCAAGACGCTCACGGAGCTTTATCTCCATAAGCTTTGCCTTGAGCATCTTCATTGCGGTCTCCTTGTTCTGAAGCTGAGAGCGCTCTGTCTGACAGCCAACGACGATGCCTGTGGGCTTGTGGAGGATACGGATAGCCGAGTCGGTCTTATTGATGTGCTGACCGCCCGCACCGCTTGAACGGTGCGCGGTAACCTCGATATCTTCCTCGCGGATCTCGACCTTGTCGAGCTGATCGAATTCGGGCATTACCTCGATAGAGGCGAAAGAGGTCTGGCGCCTACCTGCCGCATCAAAGGGAGAAACACGAACAAGTCTGTGAACGCCGGTTTCTGCCTTGAGATAGCCGTAAGCGTTAAGTCCCTCGACCATTATCGTCGCGCTCTTGATTCCTGCGGCATCGCCGTCAAGCCAGTCAAGAAGCTTGTATTTATAGCCCTTGCGCTCTGCCCAACGGGTTATCATTCGGTAGAGCATCTGCGCCCAGTCCTGCGCCTCTGTGCCGCCTGCACCGGGGTGGAAGGAAACGATGGCGTTATTCTTATCGTATTCGCCCGAGAGCAGAATTTCAATTCTCTTGTTTTCTGCCGCCTTTGTTATAGCGAAAAGCTCGGATTCTACCTCCTCGATATAGCCCTCCTCGTTCTCCTCAATAGCCATCTCAGCGAGCGTGATGGCATCCTCAAGGCGATTTTTGAGTGCCTCGTAATTTTCTATAGTATCCTTAGTCTGCTTCAGTTTCTGAAGCACCGACGAGGAATTCTCCTGATTTGACCAGAAATCAGGGTCGAGAGTCTGCTCGTCAAGCTCCTTTGCGGTAGCCTTGAGCTGCTCGATGCGGAGCGCCGAGCCGAGATCCTCAATGTCGGCTCTCATGCCTATAAGCTTATATTTTGCGTCTTCAAGTGCGATTATCAACTAAAACCTCCCGTGGCAGAGCCACTTGCTTTATATCATCATTATTTAGTCATACCAATCAATTATATCATACATAACCGATATTTGCAAGAGTTTTTTTATTTCTTCTCCAAAACCATAATTATTCCCTCACGCTCTTCCACGACCTCGTATCCCGCCTTGAGATATGCCTCCTTCCAGAGCTTAGCCTTCGTAGAGTCGGAGATATACGGACGCAGGTCAAGAACGGCGATATCTGTCTTTATGACTATCTCGTAGCCGTCAAGATCGCCCGTAACGTTGCTTATCTTCTCGGCGGTAGCCTGAGAGGAATGATAAAGCTCGTCAACGTCGTAGAGCGGAGTGAGATACATAGAGGTAGCCATTACCGATTTGTCTCGGTCTATAGAGTCAAGCACCTCTTTTGCAATAGTGCTGATCTCCTTTTCCTCTGCATAGCGCTCAACGTAGAAGAACTGAGAGGGAGCGCGTGCGGCGCCGAGGAAGAGCGAGCTTGTGAATGCAATCACGAGGAGAGACGCGGATGCGCCTGCGGCGAATTTCTTGAGTGTGTCCTTGCTCTCCGATGCTGCCTCGCTCTCAGGTGAGGGAAGCGCAAAGGGAGCGTCCGACATATCCGCGAGATTAAGGGCGGCGGCATATACGAGGAGCGCGCCAGAGCCAAATGAATACTGGAATTGCAGATTGAACTGATATTGATAATCTGTGATGAGATTGATAACGAAAAGCGGTGCTATGAGCAACCATCTTGACGGCTTGCGCGTCATAAGCGGCAGGAATGCGAGCGGAAGCAGCATATTGAAGGCGTAGAGCAGCTTTGCGGGTGTAAAGCTCTCTGCGGCGTAAAGCGCGGGGTTGACGAGAGCGACGCGCAGAAGGTCGATGAAGCTTCCGTCGTAGCCGATTATATTATAATACCGTCCGCCGAGCATTATTCCCTCACCGCCGCTGAGAAGCATATGCATGGCAAAGAGGAAGTAGCAGAAGGTCATAACGAAAAGACCGATGCCCTGCCATATCTTTTTGCGAGAGAAGATGACGTAAAGCGAGATAAAGCCCACGTACATTGCCGCATCCTCCTTTACCATCAGCACTCCAAGCGCGAAGATAAAGGTGGGTATCCATTTTTCCGCATGTACGAAGTAGAGTGTCCAGAGGATAAGAGGAGCGAGAAAGGCGTTCTCGTGAAAATCGTAGAACGCTCCGCTGCTCATCGCGGGGTAGAGAAGATATACAAGGCAGATAAGGGTCGCTTTGAAATTTGAAAGCTTTATGCGGCGGCAGATGAGAAGCAGGGGGAATACTCCTGAAAATACCACGAGTATCTGCGCCCAGACAAGCACGTCGGTAGCCTTGAATATATAGCAGAAGGGCAGGAGAAGATATAGTATGGGAGAGAAGTGAACCGCAAAGTGCGAAAGATACTCTCCACGCTCGCAGGTGGTGTAGGGAAGTCCGGTCTCGGTCATGTTATCGTACATCTGCGCGAATATTCCCATATCGTAGCAGGGAGAGCAGAGAGCAGCCGTGCGAGAGCCGAGAACGGTGATAAAATATGCCGACAAAGCCACAAAGCCCACAGAGACGATAATAAAGGAAAGCAGGGGGCTGATGTCATTCGTGAGGAAGGAAAGCTTTTCGCTTTTTATATAGTTTGCGACGATAGCGATCACCGCCAAGAAAAGCAGAGTGAAGACTATAGCGGTATATGCACGGGCGTCGGAATCATCAGCGCTGTTTGCGACCGACGCAATGCCGTAAAGAGCGAACGAGACAGGCAGGGTCAGAAGCAGTATCTTATTCCAAAGAAAGCGCCAAGCGGCAAAATATGTTGCCGAGAGCAGAAGCGCCGCTCCGATAAAGAGCAAGAGCGGCACGGATCTTGCAAAATCGGGCACGGCAGTGAAATTGTTCTCTCCCGTGAGGGAGAAAATAAAGAGGGCAGAAAGCCATCCGCTTATCAGCGACAGACAAAGAGAGGGAAGGCAGGACTTTATACTTTCAAAAGACTTGTTCGCTTTTTCCTTGCTCATATTAAGCTCCTTTTACAAAAACGCTCGTAGGCGAGCGGTCATTTCATTTGTGTTGGATATATTATAGCACACTTCTTTAAAAAAATAAAGGTTTTTTATTGACTTTCTTTATAAATAGATTTATAATATTAATAATAAAAATAAATACAAGGAGGAACTAAAATGCAGGTAACAAAGAAATCTATCATCGGCGACGTTCTTGATAACGCTCCCGCAACGGCACAGTTCTTTTTCGAGATCGGTATGCACTGTCTCGGATGCCCCTCTGCAAGAGGAGAATCCATCGAGCAGGCTTGCGCAGTTCACGGAACCGACGCTGACGCTCTCGTAGAGAAGATCAACGCTTTTTTGGCGGCAGAGAAATAATATAAATATATACACCGCGGGACGCTTAGGCGTTCCTGCGGTGTTTGCCGTACTTAAAGACAAAAGGAAAAAGAAATGAACGTACCAAAAATAAGCAAAAGACTTCTTGCGGCGGCTTCTTTTGCGCGCGAGGGAGTCAAGATAGCCGACGTGGGAACAGACCACGCTTATCTCCCTATATATCTTTTTAATTCGGGAAGAGTAAGCGGCGGCGTGGTGTCGGATATAAACCGAGGACCGGTTGAGAGAGCAAGAGCTAACCTCTGCGACTACGGCTGCGAGGGAGTGTTTGCGGCTTTACAGACAGACGGACTTTCGGGAATAGAAAAATACGCTCCCGAGGATATTTTTATTCTCGGTATGGGCGGCGAGCTTATCGCAAGGATAATAAGCGACGCCCCTTGGGTAAGACGAGAGGGAACGAGGCTGATACTTCAGCCTATGACGCACCCCGAGCTTCTCCGCGACTATCTTTCGCGAGAGGGCTTTGAGACAGTGCGCGAGCTTCTTGTCCACGAGGACAAGATATACCATATAATCTGCGCCGAGTATTCGGGAGAGCGCACGAAGCTTGATCACTTTGAGGCTCTTTTCGGCAAAGGCAATCTTTCTGAGCCGAGCGAGGAGCTTTACGCTCTTCTTACACGGACGAGGGAGATATACTCTCAGCGTGTGGCGGGCAAGATGCTCTCGGGCGCTGATTCTGACTATGAAAATGAGATAATTGAGAAAATAGATGAATTTATGAAAAAGGAGAATGGCAAATGACCACCAGAGAGCTTTACGCAAGACTTAACGAGAGAATACCTCGCGAGCTTTCGTGCGAATGGGATAACGACGGACTGATGTGCTGTCCTGACGGAAGCAGAGAGGTAAGACGGGTGCTTGTCGCGCTTGACGCAACAGGTGCGGTAGTCGATAAGGCGGTTTCTGAGGGCTTTGACCTTATTATTACTCACCATCCCTTTATATTCAAGGGTATGAGAGCGATCGACGACGAGAGCGCGGTGGCCGCAAAGGCGATAGAGCTTATCAAGGCGGGAATTTCGGTAATGTCGTTCCACACAAGGCTTGACGCGGTCGAGGGCGGTGTGAACGATATGCTTGCGTCCCTGCTCGGACTTAAGAACGTAGAAGTGTTTTACGGCGAGGGACTGCCTATAGGCAGAATTGGAGATATTGACGGAGAGATCACGCTTTTGGACTTTGCCCGCAAGGTCAAGGCGGCACTTGACGCGCCCTTCGTTTCGGTAACCGACTCAAATAGAGAAGTTAAGCGCGTAGCGGTGCTTGGTGGTGGCGGCAAGGATTTCTTGGGCGCGGCGGCCGCTATGGGTGCTGATACTTACGTTAGCGGTGAGCTTGGGCATCACACGATGACCGACGAGCCCGATGTGGTGGTCGATCCCCTTAATCTTATCGAGGCTGGACATTTCTACACCGAGCACCCCGTATGCGAAGCGATCTGTAAGATGGTAGCCGAGATAGACGGAAGTATTCAGTGTGAGATCATAAATTCAAACCCCATAAAAGCAGTATAAAGGAGAAAAATTATGACGTATGCAGTTGCCAACCTTCACGGTTGCTTTGATAAATTCAAGAAGCTTCTTCGAGAGATACGCTTTTCCGACAATGACGTTATGTACGTTATCGGAGACATCGTTGACTACGGCGAAGAGCCTATAGAGCTTCTTTGCGATCTCAGTATGAGATATAACGTAATACCGATAGTAGGAGAATGCGATCTCCGCGCGCTTGAGCTGCTTACCGAGCTTGACAAGATGCTCGGCGGCGCGTCTCCCGATCCCGAGGCGTTCGCTAAGATGACCGAGTGGCTTCAGGACGGCGGACAGAAGACTATCGAGGGCTTTAAGGCGCTTGACGATGATATGAAGGAGGGCGTTCTTGAGTATCTCGCCGATATGTCGCTCTACGAGGAGGTAGAGGCAGGCGGCAAGAAGTATCTGCTCGTTCACGCGGGTATTGCCGATTACAGCGAGGGCAGTGATCTTGAGGACTATATGCCTGAGGACTTTATCTGCGAGAGCGTTGATCCCGAGCGCGCGCTTATCGACGGCGTTACGCTTGTGGTAGGACATAAGCCGACCTACGAGATCGAGGGCGCAGAGCGCGGCAAGATATATCACGGAGAGGGCTCTATCTTTATAGACTGCGGCGCGGCTTACGACGAGCCTCTCGGATGCATATGCCTTGACAACGGCAAGGAATATTATATTTATGACTAAAGAACAGATAATCGAGCTTGATATAACCGATCTCAACAACCTCGGCAACGGCGTTGGCAGATGCGACGGGCAGGTAGTGTTCGTGCGCGGCGCGGTCAGCGGCGACAGGGTGAGGGCAAAGGTCATCAAGGTCAACAAGAGCTTTGCGGTTGCAAGGCTTGAAGAGATGATCACCCCCTCGCCCGACCGCATCGACGGCTTTTGCTCCTCACCGCTCTCTTGCGGAGGATGTGTCTATCGCCATATAAGCTACGAGCGAGAGCTTGAGCTTAAGCACGGATATGTCAGTGCGGAATTTGCAAAGGCGGGACTTCCCGAGGTGAATATCCTCCCCGTGCTTTCTACGGGGGATGTGCGCGGCTATCGCAATAAGGCGCAGTACCCCGTAGCAAAGGGCAAGGACGGCATCTTTGCGGGCTTTTACGCCTCAAAGACGCATAAGGTCATTCCCGCCGAGGAATGCGCGATACAAAGCCCTGAGTTTGCCCCAATTCTTCGCTTTGTGTGTGAGTTTGCCGACAGGCACGGTTGGAGCGTTTACGATGAGGAGAGCGGACGCGGACTTCTGCGGCATATCTATCTGCGGTGCGCCGCCGACGGGACGACTCTCCTGACGCTGGTGATCAATGATACCAAGCTTCCGAAGCCTGCCGCCGTGTTCTGCGGTGCGGACGGTCAACATATTTGCCGTTTCCAAGCGTTTTAGAATGGTATATAGAGTAGACTCGGACATATCAACGTAAGGTTTCATATCCTTTATTATTTTATACCCGTACGAATCCTCGTTTTTTATCGCCGCCAGCACGCAAACGTCAAGGATCCCTCGCTTCAACTGAATATCCATGAAATACCTCCCATCGTGTAATACATCATATCACGAAGTATTTGTTTTGTCAATAGCAAACAAATATGAAAAAAGCGAATTCTTTAAAACTTTTGGCAAACGCGCAAAAATTCCTTTGACTTTTCGCGCAAATGTGCTATAATAGCGGGAGTGAAAATTTCCACCCCGAAAGGTCGATATGAAAAAAAGAGTTTTTTATTGCGAGGCGGCGTATTTCGTAGGGCTTATCGTGCTGGCGTTCGGCACGTCGCTTATCGAGCGCGCAAGCTTCGGTATGTCAATGGTCGTCGCACCCGCGTATCTTCTGCACCTTAAAATATCGCCGTATCTTCCGTTTTTCACGTTTGGCGTGGCGGCGTACGCGTTTCAGGCGCTTCTTCTGCTCTTGCTTGCCGTTTTTCTGCGCAAGGTCAAGAAAAGCTATTTCCTCTCGTTTGCAACAGCCTTCCTGTACGGGCTCATTCTTGACGCGGTGATGAGCCTCGTCGCCTTTCTGCCCGATTTTGGAATGGCAGGACGCATCGCGCTTTTTGCCGTGGGACTCGGCACGTCCGCCGTGGGCATAGCCTTTATGTTCCACACGTATTTCCCGACCGAAGCGTACGAGCTTATCGTCAAGGAGATAGCGCAAAAATTCAATATTTCGATAGGCAAAACGAAAACTGCGTACGATATATGCAGCTGTACCCTCGCAGTTATCCTCTCGCTTTGCTTCTTTGGCGGCTTTCGCGGAATACACCTCGGAACGCTCGTCTGCGCGGCGCTAAACGGCTTTTTGATAGGTCAGATCAGCCGCTTCCTTGACA
>CALCTA010000055.1 GCA_937893945.1 uncultured Clostridia bacterium
CCGCCGTTTCGTCGGCGGCTCTCGACAAGCCTTTGTAAAGGCTTGAGCGAAACTTTTCTAAGGCGCTCCCTATAAATTTTTCCTTCATTCAAGTTCTTTTGGTTCTTTTCTCGAAAGAAAAGAACAATAAATTACTACTCAAACTAACTAAGAAATTTTCAAAAACATATTGACAAAACGGCTTTAGTGTGCTAAAATCTATCTAAACCGTTGAGAAGGAGTAAGTAAGCTGTTCTCCCTTCCTCTCAGAGAGTCGCGGATGGTGTGATCGCGGCAGGAAAACTCGGCTGAATGGACCTTCGAGGGCAATCGGAAACAAGTTTTTTGGAGTATGTGCGACGGATGACCTACCGTAAGCAAGGTCAGCATATAATAGTATGCGTAAGTGGGCGAGATATCGCCAAGCAGGGTGGCACCGCAGGATCACAAGTCCTGTCCCGGCAAATTTATTGCGGGACGGACTTTTTTGTTTTCGCCCCCTCAAAGAAAGGAGACATAGTCATGTCTGAACAGAAGATCCCTTACAAAATTTATCTTGAAGAAAGCGAGCTTCCTCACGCTTGGTACAACGTAAGAGCCGATATGAAGAAGAAGCCCGCGCCTCTCCTCAACGGAGAAACTCACGAGCCTATAACCGCAGAGGAGCTCTCGGCAGTATTCTGCGAGGAGCTTGTACGTCAGGAGCTTGACGATACCACCGCGTACTTCCCTATCCCCGACGAGATACGCGATTTCTATAAAATGTACCGCCCCGCTCCTCTGATAAGAGCATATTGCCTTGAGGAGAAGATGCAGACACCCGCGAAGATATACTACAAATTCGAGGGCAACAACACAAGCGGAAGCCACAAGCTAAACTCAGCTATCGCTCAGGCGTACTACGCAAAGAAGCAGGGACTTCGCGGCGTTACCACCGAGACCGGCGCAGGTCAGTGGGGCACCGCTCTCTCGATGGCTTGTTCTTACCTTGGACTTGACTGTCAGGTATATATGGTAAAATGCTCCTACGAGCAGAAGCCCTTCAGACGCGAGGTAATGCGCACCTACGGAGCGTCGGTAACTCCCTCTCCCTCTATGGATACAGCAGTTGGCAGAAAGATACTCGCCGAGCATCCCGGCACGTCGGGAAGCCTTGGCTGTGCTATCTCCGAGGCAGTCGAAGCCGCAACGGGCAAGGAAGGCTACCGCTACGTGCTCGGTAGCGTACTCAATCAAGTCGCTCTCCATCAGTCGATCATCGGTCTTGAAACCAAAGCGGCGCTTGATAAATACGGCGTAAAGGCAGATATAATCATCGGCTGCGCAGGCGGCGGATCTAACCTCGCGGGCCTTATCGCTCCCTTTATGGGCGAGAAGCTTCGTGGCGAGGCGGATTACAGATTTATCGCCGTCGAGCCTATGTCCTGTCCCAGCCTTACCAGAGGCAAATACGCTTACGACTACTGCGACACCGGAGCTGTATGCCCTATGGCTAAGATGTACACCCTTGGAAGCAATTTCATCCCCGCGGCTACCCATGCAGGCGGTCTGCGCTACCACGGAATGAGCTCCACCCTCTCCGAGCTTTACGATCAGGGCCTTATGGAAGCCGTCTCGGTCGAGCAGACCTCGGTATTTGCCGCGGCTGAGTATTTCGCTCGTGTTGAGGGCATTCTTCCCGCTCCCGAAAGCTCTCACGCTATCAAGGTCGCTATGGACGAGGCTCTCAAGTGCAAGGAGACCGGCGAGGAAAAAACAATTGTTTTCGGTCTTACCGGAACAGGCTACTTCGATATGTTCGCCTACGAGCGCTTCCACAACGGTCAGATGACCGACTATGCCCCCACCGACGAGGAGCTTGAGGCAAGCTTTGCAAGGCTCCCCAAAATAGAAAAATAAGTTTAAGAACAACACCGCCCCGTCTTTGACAGAGGCGGTGTTCTGTTATTTGCTATTATAAAATTCACTTGCCATGTTAGAAAATAATTTCCGAAATGTTAAAACAATGTTGACAAATCAACTTTTTTGAGGTATAATGTTTACGTATGCTGTAAATTGAGACATTATGCGTTTTCGCAGGTCTTTAAGTGAAAGGAGGAGCCATGAGAATAGGTCTTGTTTTGGCAGGCGGCTTTGCAAAGGGCGCTTATCAGCTTGGAGCACTTCAGGCTCTTTCTGAATTCGTTCCCCGCAGTGAGATACGTTATATGAGCACCGCGTCTATAGGCACGCTCAACGGCTACGCCTTTGCGACCGATCAGCTTGAGTTTATAACTGACATGTGGAAGGGCTTCTGCAAGGACGAGGAAAAAGCATTCATAACCAAGATACTCAGAAGTGCAACTCTCCAAGAGGACATCAGAAATCTCGTCAAGGGTGGCAACGAGCTTAACTCCACCTTCTATACCGCCCTCTTTGACATCAAGAACAAGGCAGTGCAGTACAGAGATCTCTCGAAGATACCGCGCGATTACGTTACCGACTATCTCCGCGCAAGCGTTGCATTCCCCATTTACAATAAATCGGTAAAGCTTGACGATTGCAGCTTCTACGACGGTGGATTTGTAGATAACATCCCCGTTCACCCCATTACCAAGCACAAGCTTGATTACCTTATCTGTATCTATTTCGACGATATCGGCTACAAGTTTGAGAGCAACGCCTTTGACAAGAAGATAATTAAAATAACCTTCCCCGATATGAACAATATCAAAAACTCCTTCTTCATAACCTCAAACTCGATTGACGATATGATCAAGGAGGGCTACGATCACGCCTATAAGATACTTTCCAAGGCGTTCGCAAACGGATATGAGGACAAGGAATTCGTTCTCGCGAGAATAAAGAAGGTCAACAGCCGCGCCGAAAACCCCAAGCTTCGTCTCACCACCGACGTAGTTATCACAAACGTAAACAAAGCACTCTCGCTCTTCGCTAAGAGAAAGATAACCTATTAAAAAAGCAGAGAATTTTCAAAAATTCTCTGCTTTTTGCATTTGTATATTTCATTTTTTGATCTTTTTGCTCTTTTCAGCGAGTATTTTTCTCGCCTCTTCTCTGGCGCTGATCTTGCCCTCAGGCACGATCTCTCCTGCCTTCTGCAAGGATATCTTAGTAAGAACAGGTCCTACTATCTCGTATATCAGCACTGCCATAAGCGTGATGTTGGCTACGATCATTCCCTGCTCTCCAAGCTCGTGCGCCTTGCTCGCCATACCGAGCGCGACTCCAGCCTGAGGAAGCAGAGTAATTCCGAGGAATTTGACGATATTTTTCTCGCACTTGACCGCCTTCGCACTTCCGAACGCGCCAAGATACTTACCTGCCGAGCGCGAAAGGATATATACAAGTCCGATGCCTACTATCGCAATATCGGTGAATACCGAAAGCTCAAGCTCCGCACCGCTGATGACGAAGAAGAGGATATAAAGCGGCGCCGTCCATCTCTCTACTCTGTCCATAAGCTCCTCGGAGAAATCGCAGGCGTTGCAGAACACCGTTCCGAGCATCATACAAACGAGAAGCGAGGAGAAAGCGATATGAACTCCACCTATCTCGAACTTCATCATTGAAAGCGCTACCGTAACGAACACGAAGGTTACAGACATTGAAAGTCTCTTGGAGCGCGAGTGGAAGAACTTCTCAAAGAAGGTAAAGAGAAGCCCCATAACGAGACCGAGCAGGAGAGAGAGCACTACCTCAAGGATCGGCTCAAGCACGACTGAGAGAATATCTACCTTGCCGTGAATGAGTGCCTTTGCAACGCCAAAGGATACTGCGAAAAGCACAAGTCCGACCGCATCGTCAAGAGCGACTATGGGCAGCAAAATGTCTGTCAGAGGGCCCTTTGCCTTGTACTGACGAACGACCATAAGCGTTGCCGCAGGAGCGGTTGCCGATGCCACCGCACCAAGCACGAGTGCTGCGGGGAGCGGGAATTTTTCGGGATTGAGAAGGTGTACGCAGATAAGCGCCGCGTCAA
Organism: uncultured Clostridia bacterium; assembly: GCA_937893945.1. Taxonomy (GTDB): domain Bacteria; phylum Bacillota; class Clostridia; order Oscillospirales; family CAG-272; genus HGM12713. The sequence continues at coordinate 3,962 of CALCTA010000055.1, forward strand.
CGAGCAGAGTGGTAAATACCGCCTGGATTATACCGATGACGGTTGCCTGCTTACCTGTTTTTTTGAGCTGTGCCAAGCGGAATTCGTTACCTATTGAAAAAGCGATAAATCCGAGCGCCACGTCGCCAAGTAGCGAGAAGGATTCAACGTTTTCCATGCTTGTAAAGCCAAGTCCCTCTATGCCGAGCGCACCAAGGCAATAAGGTCCGACGAGAATTCCCGCAACGAGATACGCGGTTACCGCAGGGAGTTTGACGAGCTTTGCAAGACGGGATAACATCAGTCCTACAAAAAGTGCTATTGAAAGTGAAAGAAGGGTTTCCATTTATATCTCCTCATACCGTTTTCACGGTAAGTTTATTTTGACCTTTGAGATTATAGCACTTATTGTCATAAATGTCAATATAAAAATAAATTTTCTTTTTATTTTTTTAAGTAAAAAAACAAGGCTGTTGCATCTGCAACAGCCTTGTAAATTTTAAATTACGCGTTTTCCTTCTTATAGTTCTCAACTATCTTCTGCGCGATGTTAGCGGGAACTGTATCGTATCCGGTTACGTTGAACTCAAAGCTTCCTCTGCCCTGAGTCATAGCGCGGAGAGCGATGGGATATTCAACAAGCTCTGCCTTAGGAGCTACTGCGTGAACGGTGGTGTAGCCCTTTCTTGCCGCGGGATCCATACCCATAACTGCGCCACGGCGCTTGTTGAGATCGCCCATTACGTCGCCAACGAGAGAATCGGGGATGGTAATATCCATATCTCCAACAGGCTCAAGAAGAACGGGAGCCGCAAGCTCAAGGCACTTCTTGTAAGCAATGCTTGCCGCGGTCTTAAAGGAAAGCTCGTCGGAGTCAACGTCGTGGTAAGAGCCGTCGTAAAGATCAGCTGCAAGTCCAACGAGCGGGAATCCTGCCACACCCTTGACCATAGCGTCCTGAAGTCCCTTCTCTACTGCGGGGTAGAAGTTCTTCGGAACTGTACCGCCAACGACAGATACTGTGAACTCAAGACCTTCGCTCTCTGCGGGAGCAAAGCGGATCTTAACGTGTCCGTACTGACCGGAACCGCCGTTCTGTTTCTTATGCTTTCCTTCAACGTCAACTCTCTTGGTGATCTTCTCACGGTAAGCCATCTTGGGAACGTCAAAGTTTACGTTTACGCCAAAGCGGTTCTTAAGCTTTGCAGCAAGAACAGCAAGGTGCATATCGCCAAGACCGGAGATAACCATCTGCTTGGTCTCGGGATCGTTTTCATACTTAAGAGTGAGATCCTCTTCAAGCATCTTAGCGATACTCTGAGAGATCTTGCCCTCGTCCTTAGCGGTTGCGGGGATCATTGCTCTTGTATAGTAAGGAGTGGGATAAGTAATAGGAGCGTAGGAGAACTCATTGTTCCAGGTAAGAGTATCGTTGGTGTTGGTGTTGGAAAGCTTTGCAACCATACCGATATCGCCACAAGCGAGCTCGTCAACCTCGGTCTGCTTCTTACCGCTTACGATATAAATGTGAGCGAGCTTTTCGCCATCACCCGTGGTGTTGTTCTTCATAAGCATATCGCGCTTTATAGTACCGTTCATTACCTTGAAGTAGGACATCTTACCTACGAACGGGTCAGCGACAGTCTTAAATACGAACATTGCAGGCTCGCCGTCAATGCTGATCTCCATAGCGTCGCCGTTAGCAAGTACCTCTTCCTTCTTAGCGGTATGACGGGGGAAGGAGCCTGTGATCTTATCAAGCATAGTCCAAACGCCCCAAAGCTTTGTAGCCGCACCGCAGAATACGGGAACGATATCACCGTTGATGATACCCTCGTGAACTGCGTTGGTAGCCTCCATAGGAGTGATCTCCTCGCCGCCGAAGTACTTCTCCATAAGGCTCTCGTCTGTACTTGCAACAGCTTCCATAAGCATATCGCGGTACTTTTCAACTGCTTCCATGGACTCCTCGGGGATGATCTCTACGCTATGTCTTCCGTTCTTATCAAATACGTGAGCGTTCTGCTCGATAAGGTCGATACAGCCTGTAACAACGCCGTCCTTTACCATAGGAATGGTGAGGGGGCAGATGTGCTTACCGAAGGTAACGTGGAGAGCATCGAGAACGTGAGCAAATCTTGCATCGTTATCGTCAAACTTGTTGATAAAGAATGCTCTGGGAAGATTTGCGCTGTCTGCATAGTGCCATGCAAGCTCTGTTCCTATCTCAATACCTGCCTTACCGTCAACTACGATAACTGCGCTGTCAGCAACTCTGAGAGCCTGCTGAGCCTCGCCCACGAAGTCAAGGTAACCGGGAGCGTCAATAATATTGATCTTGCAATCCTTCCATGTGGTGTTGAGCAAGGAAGCAGAGAGAGAGAAGCCTCTCTTTGTCTCTTCTGCATCATAGTCAGATACTGTGTTTCCGTCCTCAACTCGGCCCAGACGGTCGGAGCCGCCGGTAATATATATCATTGCTTCTGCAAGCGACGTTTTTCCGCATCCTCCGTGTCCAAGCAGTACAATGTTTCTGATTTGTTTGGTGTCTACAACAGCCATTGGTTTTTCCTCCTCTCTCCTTGCACGCAGCAAAGAGACATAAAATATTTTTTGCAAGTTACCCAAGATACGTTAGGGTTTTACCTGACATATTGGTTCATTTTAACAAACCTTTTTATTATTATACAACATAACTTATCATTTTTCAAGAGCTTTTTTGGTTTTTTTATCTCCCGAAGCATAGAAATATCGCAGGCTTTTTTGTGGATTTTTTACAAATACACAGATCTTTATAGCTAAAAAAGCGCCGCAGAGAGCAATTTGACGGCAAACTACTCTCTGCGGCATTATTATGTGTTACGTTGTGTTAAATATCTGCTATCACTTAGGCTCCCAACGCTCGCCTATCTGCTCAAGCGTGTAGAGATCAAGCGTAACGTTATCCTCTCCTCCGACGTGGACTGTAACCTCTGGATTGTAGAAGAAGAGCGCGTTCTGAGGCATACCCATTACGTTTGCGTCAGAGCTTGTCAGGTCGTGAGTAGATACGGGGCAGAATACCACGGTAGCATTTGAAGCCTCGTTGACAACGTGCTGGTCGTTACCCGTGTTGGTATTTCCGTAGCCGTGGTGAGCAAGCTGAAGCGCGTCGCATCTGAAGTTCTCCTCACCGAACTGCGCGTACATTGCCTTGGTCTGCAAAGGCTCGGAGTCCCCGAGGAATATAATGCTCTTTTCTCCAACTTCCATTCTGAATACCATAGAGGCATTGTTTACGTTAGAGATTATCTTCGGCTCGATCGTATCTATCGTAGCGAGAACAGTAAATTTAGCATCGCGCACGTATATCTCCATGCCGGGATGCGCCTTTATCTGCTCAAGCGAGGGGTTTGTAGCCTTGAAGTTTCTTATACCGTTAACTATTCTGTCCTTTACAGCCTCATAGTCAGAGCCTTCTCCGGGGCGAAGCTGATCAGGTCTTGGCTGACAGTGTATCACCTTCTCAACGATAAGTCTGTTCGCATATTTGCTGGACGTAGCGAGGAATCCCTCAGCGTGATCTATGTGATGGTGAGTAATGAGCCAAGCTGCGATACGGATATCGGTGTTCTTTCCCGCAAGCTTAGTGAGAGAATCGTAGATATATCCCGCGGAAACACCTCCGTCTATAATTATAAAGCTTCCGTCGGACATCTTGGAGATATAGAGCATTCCGTTATCGATAGAATCTCCGAGACCTACCTGAGTAATAGTAGCATCGGTGGTCTTTTCGTAGATGTTATCTTCCTCGAGCGTAGGAAGCGCGAAGGTGCTTCTCTTATCCATCGAGATCTTTATGCTCTTGGTGTTCGAGAAATACATAACGTAAGCGATGGTATCTTCGGTGTACATAAGATCAAACGAGCAATCTGCTATGCGATTGGCGGAGTGATGCTTAAAGCCGCTGTCGGCAAGCACCTTAAGATAGGTGTCGTATTCCGAAGGATTGCATTCTTCCTTAAGACAATAGGTAGATCCCTGACCGCCCTCAAAGCTCTCGTCCCAGCCGCCCTTTATATCGGGAACGAAGGATATATTATCAAGCGTACCCTCAAAATTCCAGCTTTCGTCTATAGCTATATATCCGTCCTTGCAGGCGTTGATCTTAGCCTTTATCTTCTTGAATACCTCGTCAAAGCCATCCTTGCACTTGTAGGAGATAACGTATTTGTTACCTATAAGCTTTGCCGCGTACTGATTGTTGTTGACCGTCTCTCTGAGAGTTTTTGACTCCTCGTATTCGGTATCTCCAATAAGTATCGCAGGTCCGTCGTATCTCTCCTCAAAGGCGCTTACAAAGTCGGTATCAAGCTTAGGCGTTACGCCGGTTTTTTTAGCAAGGAACTCACGTACCTCTACGTACGCGTCCTTATCCGTGCTGTCGGCGGTCTCGTTTCTTATCAGCTTGAGATGATACTGACCGTTGGCAAACGCCGCAAGTATCCCTGTTTCCTCAAACGAAGGGATCTCAACAGTCTGCGCTTCGGTATCACTGCCGTCAGAAGCGCCATCCTCGCCGTTGTCTTTATTACAAGCGAAGAAGCAGCATACAAGCACAAGAAGTGCCATTAGCAATGCCCATATTCTGAGATGTTTCAACATTTCTCTGTCCTCCTGTTATTACTTAAGCTCAAGCATTAAGAATATGGGGTGATGATCTGACGGCACCTTGCCGCTTATAAGCTCGTCGCATACCGTATAAAAATACGGTTCAAAATCCTTTCCTCCGTGGCGGAAACAGAAATCTATCATACTGCCGCCCGTGAAGGTGTTGTCCTCACGGCCTCTCGCATACTTCGCAAGCTGACCGCAGTTCTCGTATCCGAGATCCATCAGCTGCTTATATACTCTGTTATCGGGTTGGAAATTAAAGTCTCCCGTCGTCAAAAACTGCTTCCCGTCAGCAAACTCCTTGACGTATTGGTCAAGAAAAGCCACCTGCTGAGATCTTACGGTTGCGTTTGAATGGTCAAGGTGCGTATTTGCGTGTACGAACACCTTTCCGTCGCTGATGCGCTTGAAGGTCGCCATAGTAACTATACGGTTACAAAGAGAGCCCTCTACCCTTGACACCTCGTCAGGCGTAGCGCTGAGCCAAAGTGTCTTGCTGTCTATAAGCTCAAGCTTATCAGCGCGGTAAAAGATCGCGCTTCGCTCACCCTTTCCGTTGCTGTCTCTGCCAACTCCGACGTAAGCGTAACCGTTCTTCGAGAGCCTTCCGTCAAGCACAGTCATCCACTCTCCGTCAGCCTCCTGAACGCCCAGAATATCGGGCATATAGTTTCTTATCATAGCTGTTACGGTGGCGGGATTGTTGTCGCTGTTGCCAACCTGAATGTTATAACTCATGACCGATATCATATTGGTGGCGTCAACGGTATGAGCGTTTTTCTCGGTCATATACTTTCTGGCAGTAGCACTCTTTTCGTGCAGAATGAAATTCGCGAAAAGAACGACTGCCTTCTCGGTATATTGATCCTCAGTACCGAGAATAACTATCTTTCTTCCTATAACTCCGTATCCGCACTCTCCGTCCTTAAGGCTTGCTTTAAATTCCTTAGTCTCGGGGCGGTCGGTATCTCCCACGAGGATTTCATACTTTCCGATCTCAATGCCCTTGTCATACACAAGAGTCGTCGTAACGCCCCAACAGGCATTTACGGTATCGGTAAGATTTTTAGCCATAGTCTTAAGATCACCGTCAGCGGCATCGTCAACGACAACGGTATATTTACCAAAATCCTCGGAAAATACAGAGTTTGCCTCTCTGTTATCAGGCTTCTCTGTTTCGGTGGGCTTTTCCGTCTCTGTCGGCGCAGAGGTAGGCTTGGCTTCATCCTCGGTGCTGTCATTCGGCTTCGCGGTCGAATTACATCCCGTAAAGAAAAGAGCGAGAGCGATGAGAATTATAAAAAAATTAAATATCTTTTTCATATTCCGACCTCTATTATTTCAGATCAAGAAGGAAGAATATCGGATAGTGATCCGATATCACGTTACCGTTCTTGGTCTCAGTGCATACCGCGTAGAGATAAGGTGCAAAGGGCGAGCCTGCGGAGCGGAAGCAGTAGTCGATTATACCGCCCGCAACGAAGGTAGCGTTTGCTCTGTTGCGCGCCTCGGTTGCAAGAATAGAGCAATTCTCATATCCAAGCTCCTCGGTCGCTACCTTGTAGGTCGAGGAGGATCTTGTAAAGTTGAAATCTCCCGTTACTATGTAAGGAAGATCTGTAAAGCTCTTTATGTGCTGATCGAGGTATCTGAGCTGCTGCTCTCTGATCTCCTCTGTAGAGTTGTCAAGGTGAGTATTCGCATAAGCGAACTGCTTGCCGTCGCTAAGGCGCTTAAAGATCGCTACGGTAACGATACGGCGGGACTCAGAGCCCTCTACCTTAGACACAGCTTCGGGCGTATCCGTAAGCCACATAGTAGTTGAATCTATAAGCTCAAACTTATCTGTGCGGTAAACTATCGCGGTCCTCTCGCCCTTGCCATCCGTATCTCTGCCTATACCGACAGCGGAATAGCCGTTCTTAGAGAGTCTTCCCGTAATAGCGCCCATCCACTCGCTGTCAGCCTCCTGAACACCGAGAAGATCGGGCATATAGGTCTTAAGAAGCTCAGAAGCAGAGCCCTGCATCTTTCCGCTATGTCCAACTCGAAGATTGAAGCTCATTACCGATATCATATCCTTTACAGATACGATATTTTCATTGTTCTGATCCATATAATTTACAGCGGTGCTTCTCGTAGCGAACACAACAAGGCTCAAAAAGATACCTACCGCCTTCTCGGTGTAAATATCCTCGCTGCCAAGTATAACTATCTTTCTTCCCACTACGCTGTAACCGCATTCTCCATCGCCTATCTTCGCCTTGAAGGTGGCTGTCTCGGGACGGTTGGTGTTACCGAGAAGTATCTCGTACTCGCTTGCCTCCTCGGCAGTATCGGTTACGACCTTGATATCAGCTCTCCACGCCGTGCTAAGCGATTCCGCAAGATTACTCGCTATCGCCTTGAGGTTCGTAGAAACGTTTGAGGAGATCACCAGCTTATAGGACTTAAGGTCCTCCTTATAGACCGTGTCAGGCTTTCTTTCACGCTCAGTCTCGGTCGTTTCATCCGTGGCATCACCCTCTCCGTCGCCGTTACACGCCGTCATAAAGACAAACATAGAAAGCGTCATGGCAAGGCAAAGGATCATGCATATCGTTCTTCTGAAATTTTTCATTGAAATACCTCTTATTTATGTATATTAAAGAGTCTCATAGCGTTATCACGTGTAAGTCCTGCCACGCTCTCGACCGACACACCTCTCGCATCCGCAAGAGCCGTAGCGGTATAGAGCAATCTTCCTGAATGATTTAATTTTCCCCTGAAGGGATGGGGCGCAAGATAAGGCGCATCTGTCTCTATAAGCATTCTGTCGTCGGGAACGACGAGCGCTACCTCTTTGATCTTAGCAGCGTTTTTGAATGACACCACGCCTGAAAAGGATATATACCAACCGCGCTTGATCAGTTCCTTGGCCATCTCCGCGCTGCCGCTGTAGCTGTGGAAAACTCCTCTTACGCGAGGGTGCTTGAGTATCGTCTCAAAGCAGTCTCCGTGCGCCTCTCTGTCGTGTATGACGACAGGAATATCAAATTCCTCCGCCATCAGAAGCTGTCGCTCAAAGCACTCTGCCTGAAGCTCCTTATCAAACGGTGTCCAATAGTAATCAAGACCTATCTCGCCGAGCGCGACTATCTTGTTCTCTTCTCTTTTCTCAAGCATTGCGCGAAGTGCCGAAAGCTCACCCTCAAGTCCGAGCGGACTGCCCTCGATATCCTCGGGGTGAATACCCACCGCCGCGTACATTTTCTCAAAGCGTCTTGCCTGCTCTATACAAAGAGCGCTTGTTTTCGCACAAGTGCCTATATTTACGATGCCGCACACCCCATTCTGAAAAAGCTCGCCAAGCAAGGCTTCCGCTCCATCGGGGTTCTCCTCACCGTAAAATCTGTCGTCATAGTAATGGGCGTGAGAGTCGAAAAACATAATGCCCTCGCTCTCCGTGTTATTTGTAAAATTCATCTTTAGTTCTTCTTTCAAAAAGCTTACCCAGCGTTTCCATGGGGTCGGCATTTTCGTAAAGTATCGAATATACCGCCTCACATATCGGCATATCTACCTTGTGTTTTTCCTTAAGCAGCATTACAGCGCGGACAGTATGATATCCCTCTGCCAGCTCATCGTAGCTCTCGCCCTTGATAAATGCCTCGCCAAAGCGTCTGTTATGGCTGAACTGCGAAAACACCGTAGCCTCGTAGTCGCCAAGATGAGAAAGCCCGTAAACAGACATCTCATTGCCGCCCATAGCCGCTATAAGTCTTCCGACCTCGCGAGTACCTCTGGACATAAGTCCGCCCTTGAGTGTAGATAGCCCCGCTCCGTCAAGCATTCCGGCGGCAATACCTATAACGTTTTTGGTTGCCGCGCCTATCTCGTTTCCGATCATATCCGCCCCATAGTAGAAGCGTATGAGATTGCTTGAAAAGCTATCCACAAGTAGCTTTTTCACCTGCTCGTCCGAGGAATCTATGACCATGCAGTTGGGTATTCCCGAATAAAACTCCTGCACGTGTCCGGGGCCTACCCAGATCGCGACTTTACAGCTATCCGGCAAATAACCTTCGGCTATTTCAGAGAGCCTTCTGCCGCTATTCGCCTCAATTCCTTTCATGCAAAGCACGAATATCTTGTTTTCAAGCTCATATCGGCAAAGCTGCTCCATAAGTGAATCAAGTCCCTGGGAAGCGATAGATATTATCACAACGTCAGCATCTTTGACACAGGAATGATCGGTAGATAGCGAGATGCTCTCGGGAAGGTCCAACAGATCGTTTTTCCTTGTCTGCAAAAATGCTTGCATACGCTTTGATTCGGGACGTCCGTACAAAGTAACCTCTATACCTCGGTCTATGCGGTCAAGGTACCACGCTATCAGCGATCCCCATCTTCCGCATCCTACAACCGTTACCTTCACGTCAACGGATTCTCTCGCCAAGAGGAGTGTCGTCAGAGAGGAATACCACTCTTACCTGCTCCTCGCCCGATGCGAGTATCATACCCTCGGATGCAATTCCGCAAAGAGTTGCGGGCTTGAGATTTGCCACAACGATGACCTTCTTGCCGATAAGATCCTCAGGTGCGTAGAATTTAGCAATTCCCGATACCACCTGTCTCTTTTCGTAGCCCAGGTCAAGCTGTAAGCAAAGCAGCTTCTTAGCCTTCTGCACTCTCTCGCACGCGATTATCTTCGCCGAGCGAAGCTCGACACCCATGAAATCCTCAATGCCGATAAGCGCACAGCCCTCAGGCTTTTCGGGAGCTTCTTCTGCTTTAGCCGCTGCAGCTATCTTTGCCTCACGCTCAGCTTCAAGCTCGGCGAGCATCTTGGCTTCATCTATACGAGCGAAAAGTACCTTTGAAGGCTTGAGAGTTTCTCCCGCCTTCATACCGCCAAACTTATCCGCAGTTCCGATAGATGCATATCCGCAAACCGCTGTATTGAGCTCAGAAATGATCTCCTCGCTCGTTGCGGGAATAAAGGGAGCAAGAAGAACTGCGCCCCAACGAATAGCCTCAAGAAGAGTGTAAAGAACTGTTCCAAGACGTTCTCTCTTGCTCTCGTCCTTTGCAAGTGTCCAAGGAGTTGTTTCGTCAATATACTTGTTTGCGCGTGAAAGCATTGTGAAAATTGCTTCAAGGGCATCCGCTATACGATAGCCGTCCATACACTCAACGACCTTATCAAATGCAGTTACACACGCCGTAACCACTTCATCATCAATAGCTTCCTTTGCAACAGGTGCTTGTACAACGCCGTCAAAATACTTCTTCTGCATATCAAGCGTACGCTTTACAAGATTTCCAAGATTGTTTACAAGGTCTGTATTGAAACGCTTTATTACGTTTTCATAGGTTATTGAGCCGTCATTGGCATAGGGCATCTCCGCAAGAGCGTAATAACGCACACCGTCAACGGTAAATCTATTTGCAAGCTCGTCGGCATAGATCACGTTTCCTCTTGACTTTGACATCTTGTCGGCTCCGAAATTGAACCACGGATGCGCAAACACCTTCTTGGGAAGAGGCAGATCAAGAGCCATAAGGAATATAGGCCAGTAGATAGTATGGAATCTGATAATATCCTTTCCGATGATATGAACGTCAGCGGGCCAGAGCGATCTGAACTTTTCGCTCTGCTCGTCAAAGCTCTTGTCGGGATCATATCCAATAGCGGTTATATAGTTGGTAAGAGCATCCAGCCAAACGTAAGTTACGTGCTTCGGATCTCTCTCAACGGGAATACCCCAAGTAAAAGACGTTCTGGAAACACAAAGATCCTGAAGGCCTGCCTTTAAGAAGTTATTTACAATCTCCTTCTTTCTGCTTTCGGGCTCGATAAACTCAGGGTGCGCCTCAATATATTCCATAAGCTTGTCTGCATATTTTTTCATATTGAAGAAATATGCTTCCTCACTTGCCTTTTGAACAGGTCTTCCGCAATCGGGGCACTTGCAATCTACCGCCTGTGTATCCGTAAAGAAGGATTCACAGGGAGTACAGTACCAGCCCTCATATTTTCCCTTATAAATGTCGCCCTTTTCAAGAAAACGGGTAAAGATCTTCTTGACCGCATTTTCGTGATAATCGTCGGTAGTTCTTATAAAATGGTCGTATTTGACGTTCATATTATCCCAAAGAGTTTTGATCTCTCCTGCTACGTTATCAACGTAAAGCTTGGGAGTAATATTCGCCTCACGCGCAAGATCCTCGATCTTCTGACCGTGCTCGTCAGTACCCGTGCAGAAGAATACGTCGTATCCCATTTCTTTTTTGTATCGAGTAAGAGCATCTGTCATAATAGCCTCGTACGTGTTTCCAAAGTGAGGCTTTTTTGAAGCATACGCTATCGCTGTTGTGATGTAATACTTTTCTTTCATTTTTTCACCCTTTGTCATAAACCTTTATTTAAAGATACAAATATATAGTTTATTATATCAAATATCGGGAAATTTTACAAGAGCTTTTAGAAAATTTCAACACATTTGAGTGGATTTTTTACAAAATTCTTTAGCGTTAATTCCACAAAACAAAAAAGCGCATGCGAATGCGCTTTTTTGTTATATTCGGAAATATATTTGCCAAAGCTCAGGTAATTTGTAAGAGCAGCAACCACGCAAGACCGTAGTAGCTCACTACTGCCATAAGGTCGTTGACCGTGGTTATCAGCGGACCCGAGGCAACTGCGGGGTCGATGCCGATCTTCTCAAAAAACATCGGTATAGCCGCGCCCGTAAATCCCGAGATCATCATTGCAAAGCAGAGTGCCGCGCCAACGCATGCCGAGGTGCTGAAGGAAAGCGACGCGCTATGTCCGCCGAGCAGCGCAAGGTACGCGCCGACAACTATAAACGACACGAGCCCTATCAGAAATCCGTTGAGAAGCGCGACGCGTGTCTCCTTGAAGATAAACCCGAAGCTCTTCTTCGCGCCCTCAAGCTCGTCATCACTTATCGCTCTGACCGTTACCGCAAGCGACTGTGTTCCAACGTTACCCGCCATTCCGAGTATGAGCGACTGGAAGCAGACTATGAGCGGAAGCTCCTTTACCACTCCCTCAAAAAGTCCCACTACCGCCGACACCGCAAGACCGAGCACAAGCAGAAGCGCAAGCCACGGCAGGCGCTTGATAACGCTCTTGAATACAGGCTCGCGCGTGGTCTCCTCAGAGCCGAGCGCCGCAAGTCGCGCGTAGTCCTCTGCAAGCTCCTCGTCAACTATCTCAACTATATCGTGAGAGGTGATAACGCCGAGTATCTTCTTGCTATCGGTTGCCAACACAGGTATCAGCTCCTCGGAATACGAGCGGATGCGCTCGATATTCTCCGAGATGCTCTCCTTGTCAAGCACGTACGGGAAATTTACGTATATAAGCTCCTCAAGCGGCTTGTCGCTTCTCGCGATTATAAGCTCCTTGAGGTCTATCGCGCCGTAAAAAGCGCCGTCGGAATCAGTTACGAAAACGGTATAGATGTTGTCGTTCTCGGGCGCTTCTGCTATCAACCGCCTCATCGCGCCCTTGATAGTCGCATCCTTGCTGACGGTGATGAAATTGGTGCTCATTCGGCTGCCGAACTCGTCGTCGCCATAGGAGTCGAGCATCTCGATCTCCTGCTTGACCTCTTCCTCAATAAGCTCAAGCACCTCGCTACGAGTTTCCTCGTCGAGAGTTTCAAGTGCCTCAAGAGCCTCGTCAGCATCCATCTGCTCGATGATCTCAGCCGCATCGTCGGCATCCATCTGCTCAAGTATCTCGCCCGCGTTGTCAAGATAGGCGAGAATTTCTGCCATCGCCTCGTTGCCAAGCACGCGAATGAGCCTGTCGTTCTCCTCCTCGGAGAGCTCCTCAAGAACTGCGGCGATGTCGTTTGCGTGGTAATCGTCAAGCAGAGAGCGAAGCAGCTCGTCGTCGCTGTCTCCTTGAATTATGGACAGTATGGCTAAGCGGTGGTCTCTGTCCTCTTCCTCTAAAAAGATCTTTTCTTCCATAAAAAATGGCCTCCCTTCCGTTATGACGGAAAAGAAGCCAACACTCTAAGAGCTGTAGGTCTTACAGCTCAAGTGTAGCGACAAAACGAGACGCGAGCGCCTTTTCCGTCAGTATTAAATTTGCGTCTCTCAAATTGCTACTTCGGCAACTACCGTCGGTACTCATTTTGTCTCCTTTCTGTTTATATGTTATTCTGCCTCAAATATAAGGCTGCAGTCAATTTTCTCAAGTGTATCCTTCATATAGTCAGCATAAGGCGCTACGGCGAAGGTCGCACCGTCAAGCGAGGAAAGAAAATCCTCAAGCGAGCGGCAAAAGTCCTCAATATCCGAGCGCGCGGCAGAGGCGCGGAAATCAGGGATATAGACCGTGAGAGAGTCTCCCCTTCCCACCGCGAAAAGACGCGCGAGAGCGTCAGAGTCGAGCGAGTGGATAAAGCAAAGCACCTGCTCGTGAAGGTCGTTTTCAAGGCTGTAGGCAGAGAGCGCACCACTCTCAAAAACCGAATTCACTTCACCCTTGTATATCATACTCCGCCTCCTTGGCTGTTCTTAATATATTATATCACCGCATGCGCTCTTTTTCAACATAAAATATAAAGAAAATTTAGATTTTCAAAAAGTTTTTTCGGACTCACCCTAATCTTTTTGAAAAAAGTTCAAAAAGCACTTGACAAAGCAAGAAAGTTATGATATAATTTCAAAGTCAACGGGAAGACCGCATTGACGTAACCAGTATTCCCTTTTGGGAATATGATAATATAGTCGGCACCGCCGACAGCTATAAGGCGCTATGGCCAAGCGGTAAGGCAAAGGTCTGCAACACCTCTATCCCCGGTTCGATTCCGGGTGGCGCCTCCAAAAACAAAAGCACTTCGTAAGAAGTGCTTTTGTTTTTGGAACGATGTGTTCCGCTTGCGCGGAACGTGATGCGCACTTCGTGCGTGATGTTTCCTTCGAAAGTGATGTGCGCTTCGCGCGTGAGTAAGGAACACATCACATCACTTTGCGACGAAGGAGCAATACATCACTGTGCGTTAGCACTGCATCACTATGGCGAAGCCATAACATCGCTCTTTACAAACGGTCAAATTTATGCTATAATATAACCGAAAGCGAGGTGCTCTCATGGCTGAATCTAAACTACGTGAATTATCAATGGAATTCTCCGTTGATATTATTAACCTTGTCAAATTCTTAAAATCTAATCACGAATCCGTTATCGCTAATCAGATCGGCAGAAGTGGTACGTCGATCGGTGCAAATATCCACGAGGCACAGTATGCACAAGGCAAAAAGGATTTTATATCTAAGCTTGAAATTGCGCTCAAAGAGGCGAGTGAAACAGGATATTGGCTTGAGCTTGCATACAGAACAAATTACATTGATGAAAAGCAATATAAAACTCTGTCCGATAAATGCGCCACGCTTCGCGTGATGCTCGTTTCTTCTTGCAGAACGGCAAAAGCAAATATTGATAACAAATGAGAAAGTTATATACAGCTTTTAAAGGATCACACAACACTTCCTTTCAACTTGTCAATCAAATAAATGGAGACAAGTTGTTTCTAACAAATTCATTTCAAGGTTTAGAAAAGGACATTTTATCTTTGCGCACCGACTATGACGCGATATATATGTTTGGGATAGATAAAAATTTGAAAAACAGTATTCGGATTGAAACTTGCGCCAATTACAACGGAGAATTAGTTAGTACTTTTTTTGATATACTGTCTTTGGAACAGGTGATAAAAGATTCAGGTATAACCTATACTGTATCTAACAAGCCAACAGCGTATTTGTGTAATGCTGCTTATTACCATATGCTGAAAAAGAATCGAAACACAGTATTTATTCACATACCGTCAATCAAGGGAATGAATAACGTATTGATGAATCAGCTTTTGAAGCTGTTTGAGTAAGCATCTTTTTTGTCAACTCGTGCCAACAAGAAAGCCCAGTCCAAAAGGACTGGGCTTTCTTGTTGGATGTGCTACGCACAAAGCGCAACCCGGCTCCGCAAGCGAAGCGTGGCGGAATCCGGTTCGCATATCCGCCCGAAGAGCGTCGGGGAGCTCGCTCACCAGCGGCGAGGGCGAGATATATTCGCCAAAGGCGAAATTCCGGGAATAGCGCACGAAAAGAATCCGATTCACATTCCCCCATTCGTTCGT
>CALCTA010000056.1 GCA_937893945.1 uncultured Clostridia bacterium
CGGGAATAGCCTCAGCAAGCTTTGCTGCAACGAAGGGTCTGTAAAGTCTTACCTTGATAAGACCAACCTTTTCGCCCTTAGCGAGAAGGTAATCAATAACTTCCTCTGCAACGTCGCAGATAGAGCCCATAGCGATGATAACGCGGTCAGCATCGGGTGCGCCGTAGTAGTTGAAGAGCTTGTAGTTAGTACCGATCTTCTCGTTGACCTTGTCCATGTACTCCTCAACGATTGCGGGAAGTGCATCGTAGTAGGGGTTACAAGCTTCTCTGTGCTGGAAGAAGATATCTCCGTTTTCAGCAGAGCCGCGGAGAACGGGATGCTCGGGGTTGATAGCACGTGCGCGGAAAGCAGCGATAGCGTCCTTGTCAACCATTTCATCGAGGTCCTTGTAGTCCCAAACAGAAACCTTGGAGATCTCGTGAGAGGTACGGAAGCCGTCGAAGAAGTTGAGGAAGGGAACTCTGCCCTTGATGGTAGCGAGGTGAGCAACAGCACCGAGGTCCATAACCTCCTGAGCGTTGGTCTCAGCCATCATAGCAAAGCCTGTCTGACGGCAAGCGTAAACGTCGGAGTGGTCACCGAAGATGTTGAGCGCGTGAGAAGCTACGCAACGAGCGGATACGTGGATAACGCAGGGAAGAAGCTCGCCCGCGATCTTATACATATTGGGGATCATCAGGAGAAGACCCTGAGAAGCTGTGTAGGTAGTGGTGAGAGCACCTGCTGCGAGAGAGCCGTGAACTGTTCCGGCAGCGCCCGCCTCGGACTGCATCTCCATAACCTTAACGTTTTCGCCCATGATGTTCTTCAGACCGTTAGCAGACCAAGCGTCAGTAAGCTCAGCCATAACGGACGAAGGTGTGATGGGGTAGATTGCGGCAACCTCTGTAAACGCGTACGATACGTGCGCGGCAGCGGTATTACCGTCCATGGATTGCTTTTTTCTTTCAATAGCCATGATTAAAATTCCTCCGTTTTTAATATTATTGAAAAATAATTTTTCTCCACCCAATATGATACCACAAAACATCGAATAAGTAAAGAGTATTTTGAAAATTTTTTGTCAAAGTCTGTGAAAAAATTTTAGAAGAAAATATAGCTTTTTTCAAAAGAGAAAAAGCTTTCAAGTGCATCAATTAAACAAAAAATGACGAAAATAACGAAAAATACCCCGAGAATACCTCTCAGTACCCCAAAATACCAAATTTTTTGGTTGAGAACTCAACGAATTTTTCAAAAATTCACAGCATGTTCACAAAGAAGTGGTATAATATACCCGAATTGAGAAATATTAAATTTTTAAAAACATCTCTCTGCTTGCGCAAGAGAACGAAAGGAAGAGCTATGGCTATACGTAAATACAGATATTATAAGAGTGATCGGATACACGATCTTCGCGAGATGCTTCAGAACACCGTCAGACTTCACGGTTCAAGACCGATGTGTTATCAGAAGGAGAAGGGCAGATACGTCGCTCACAGCTATTATGAATTTTATCGCGACGTCAGAATTCTTGGGGCTGCATTGCTCAGGCGAGGTCTTGTCGGCAAGAGAATAATACTGACGGGCGAGAATTGCTACGCGTGGAGCCTTACCTATATGGCGACCGTCTGCGGTCTTGGCGTTATAGTTCCCGTCGATAAGGAGATACCTGCCGAGGAGCTTGCGAACATCGCAAGGGTGTCGGGCGCGGCGGCGATAGTTTTCTCGGAGAAGTACAGAGAAAAAGCAGAAGGTGTGGGCAAAAAGCTGCAGAAGTTCTCGTTTGACGACGTGATTGATATAATAAAGCGCGAGGATGTTTGCTCATCCGAGGATTTTGCGGCATACGACGAGCTTTCCATAGACATCGATGCGATGGCATCACTGATATTCACCTCGGGAACGACGGGTGTTTCAAAGGGAGTAATGCTCTCTCAGAGAAACATCTGTACCAATCTTGAAAATCTCGCGAAGCTTGTAAATATTGAGACGACCGACATCGCACTCTCTGTGCTTCCCCCTCATCACGTTTACGAATGTACCGCAGGATTTCTCTATCCGCTCAGTCGCGGCGCGGCTGTCGCTTATTCCGAGGGCGTGAGATATATTATGAAGAATATGAAGGAAGTCCACCCCACGAAGATGCTCTGCGTTCCGCTTCTTATCGAAACTGTCTATAACAAGATATGGGCAAATATTCGCAAGAAGGGAATAGAAGCAAAGGTAAGAAACGTTATCAAGGTAACAGATATGATACAGCCCGAGTCGGCGAGAATGGCGGCTAAGCGCAAGGCGTTTGCCGAGATACACGAGTCTCTTGGCGGAAAGCTCAATTTGCTCGTATCGGGCGGCGCGCCTGTTGATCCCACCGTTCTTGCGGGCATGAGAGCCTTTGGCTTCAGAGTAATTCAGGGTTACGGTCTTACCGAGTGCGCTCCTCTTGCGGCGGTAAACCCCGACAGAGCGCCTAAGGACGTATCGGCGGGAGTCGTTCTTCCCGGCGGTCAGCTCAAGATAATTCACGCGGATGCTGACGGAGTGGGCGAGATATGCTACAGAGGCGATAACGTAATGCTTGGCTATTACAATATGCCTGCCGAGACGGCTGAGGTCAAGAAGAACGGCTGGCTGATGACTGGCGACCTCGGATATATCGACAAGGACGGATACCTCATTATCACGGGAAGAAAGAAGAACGTTATAGTTACCGCGAACGGTAAGAATATCTTCCCCGAGGAGCTTGAGACCTACCTTATGCGCAGCAATTATGTGGCGGAGTGCGTAGTTCTCGGATTTATGAACGAGAAGAAGAAGGACTACGATATAGTCGCGCTGATATATCCCGACAGAGATTACGCAAGGGAGATGCTTGGCGCGGCGGCGACCGAGGCGGAGATATACAAGAAAGTATGCGAGGTCGTTGACGATGTGAACGCTACAGTTCAGACCTATAAGCGCATAAGTCTTACTATTCTGAGACGAGAGGAATTCGTCAAGAACTCCTCAAGAAAGATCAAGAGAATGGGACTTGCAGATGCCGTCAAGGACGAGTACCTCGCAAAAAGAGGCTGATCTATATTTAAACAACACCCCCGAGTCCTCGGGGGTGTTGCCTTTTTGTTGTAGGGCGGTGGCTTGCTGCCGCCGTTTATAAGAATCATTGTGTCTATCTTGGACAGTCGAGGACGCCTGTCCCTACAGAATGTGGTGAAAATTTTGATATTTTGCCTGTAGGGGAGGATATTATCCTCCCGTTTTTATAAAATTAAATCTAAATCTCCTTCAATAAGTCATCCTGAGCGAGCGAAG
>CALCTA010000057.1 GCA_937893945.1 uncultured Clostridia bacterium
TTGCAGGCAAGGCGTGTGAAAAGGAGTACGAACAAAACTGTCCGTACTCCTTTTGCTTTTTTCGGTAGGTAAAACCTGCTTTATGGAAGGTACCCCTTAAGGCTCTGTTTTTTAGCATATTACAGGCTGCCACGCAAACGGAAGAAGATCGCGCGCTCTTACTTTTATAAGCTCGCCGTTCTCGTCATTCACTATGACCTTAATGTCGGGGCAGTATTCATAAAGCATCTGTCTGCAGTTTCCGCAGGGTGAGATAACGAAATTTTTTGCCTTGTCGTGCGCCGCGACGATAGTATCAAATTCGCGCTTTCCGTCGGAAATTGCCATTCCTACCGTTACGTACTCGGCACACGCTCCGTGTATCCCGTCGCAGTTTACGCCGCTATATACACTTCCGTCGGTGCAGAGCAGGGCGCAACCGACCGTGTGGTTGTAAATGCCGTCGTCAAAGTTCTTCTCCAAGACCGCAAGAGCCGTCGCGATAAGCTCTTTGTCGCGCTTGTTCAGTTGAAATCTCTCCATATCCGACCTCCCGTCATATTTCCCGAGGCTCGCCCTTTGCGCGCATCTGTTCCTTGCGCGAGAGGTTGTTCTCGCAGAGGCAGAGAAGTATGTGTGCAAGCAGGCAGAATAGCGTGAGGGTGAAGATAACGGTGGGCGCAAAGGTGAGAAACTCTCCCGCGACCTGATATACTACGTATCCGAAGGGAATTACCGAGAGGATAGCGTCGATAAAATATACGTTGTGAAGAATAAGCGTTATTGCGAGGATCACTAGAAGCATAATTCCAAGGCGCGTCATTATCTCAACGTCAGCCTCGGTCATACCAAAGAAGACTCTGTCCTCAAAATGATTTATCTTTTCGATATCCGCAGGCGGTGTCTGTGCGCCCTTCCACATAACGAAAAAGCAGAAGATCGCAGGCGCGGCTGTCGAGATCTTTGCGGCAATTGACGCGCGGTGTCGCCCGTCCTCTCTGTCGCGGATGATACATTCAACGAGATTCCCCACTACGTGAAGCACGCCAAGGATAAGAAATAGACCTATCTGCTCGTAAAGAGTTCCTGCCTCGTACATATAGGCTATCATCATAGCAGGCAGAAGCGAGATGCCGAAGCAGACGTAGGGCAAGCGTTTGAATACTCTGCCAAGCAGAGCAGAAAGCAGCAGAAGAAAAATGAGCGGAATGAGCATAGAGTAGTCTGCTTTCTCTGTCGGCTCAAGGAACTGTTCAAGCTTGCTCGGGAACTTCTCTGTAACCGTCTCTATCGCATCGGTTACACTCTCAAGCGCGTCTGTTGCCATACTTTTAGGCGGCTCCGGCGGTTCTTCGGGAACAAACTCCATATATTTTCTTATAAAAAAGATGCTCGCAAAAAATGCGGCTATACCGGCGCAGAGGTCGGTGAATTTTTTAAAAAAGCTCATCAGGTTTTCGTACTCCCGTGAAAAAGATACTTGGCACGGTATTATTATACATTATTTTTAAGATTTTTTCAATAGGCGAGCGGATATTTAAATAAAAAAGCAAAAAAAGATAAACAAAATGAAAATAAAATAAAAAAGTAATTGCAAAATTGTCCTGAGAATGATATAATATATTCGTTGAATAATATTGTTTTTAAGGAGATATATCATGAACACAACTCAAATGAAGGCTCATATCGCAAACGGCGGAATTGACGCAAGACTTTCTTATATCTACGGCGAGGCGGCAGTTGCCGCACAGAAGGCGCGTTACTCTGCGGCTATAGACGAGTTCGCGGCTATCTACGGCGCTGACAGAGAGATCTCTCTCTACTCGGTTGCAGGTAGAAGTGAGCTGTCGGGTAACCACACCGACCACAACCACGGATGTGTAGTTGCGGCTTCTATCGACCTTGATATCATCGCGGTAGCATCTGCTCGTGAGGACAGCGTTATCCGTATCAAGAGTGAGGGCTTCCCTGAGGACGTAGTTGATTTTAAGGCATACACGACACCCGACGAGGCAAAATTCGGCTCGTCCGCATCTATCATCGCAGGTATGTGCGCAGGCTTCAAAAAGAACGGACACGCCATCGGCGGCTTCGACGCATACACCACCTCCAGCGTTCTCAAGGGCTCGGGACTTTCCTCCTCTGCCGCGTTTGAGGATATGATAGGTA
>CALCTA010000058.1 GCA_937893945.1 uncultured Clostridia bacterium
CGGAGATCTTATCAGGATAGACAACCCCTCGAACTTCCCCACCGCTGACGAGATAGAGATAGCCTACGAGCCGATAGTAAAGGCGAATATCATCACCCCCACCGAGTACGTCGGCGGTCTGATGGATCTCTGTCAGGACAGACGCGGAAACTTTATTGATATGAAATATATCGATACTACGAGAGTGGAGCTTCATTACGATCTCCCCCTCAACGAGATAATATACGATTTCTTTGACGCTCTCAAGAGCCGCTCGCGCGGATACGCCTCGCTTGACTACGAGCTTGGCGATTACGTGCCGAGTAAGCTCGTTAAGCTTGACTTTCTGCTCAACGGCGAGCAGGTAGATGCGCTCTCCTTCATAGTTCACGAGGAGAAAGCATACGGCAGAGCGAGAAGAATTGCCGAGAAGCTAAAGGATAATATCCCAAGGCAGCTCTTTGAAGTGCCGATACAGGCGGCTATAGGCTCTAAGATAATCGCGCGTGAAACAGTCAAGGCAATGCGCAAGGACGTGCTTGCAAAGTGCTACGGCGGCGATATAACCAGAAAGAAGAAGCTGCTTGAGAAGCAGAAGGAAGGTAAGAAGAAGATGCGCCAGCTTGGTTCTGTACAGGTCTCCCCCGAGGCGTTTATGGCAGTCCTCAAGCTTGACGACGATAATTGACGGAGAAATAAAGAATGATAACTGTTCTCGTTTGCTTTTTCGCAGGTATGGGCGCAGGACTCGGCACGGGATTTGCGGGAATGAGCGCCGCGGCGGTCATAACCCCGATGCTTATCACGTTTCTCGGAGTTGATCCCTACGACGCGGTCGGAATAGCACTCGCTTCCGACGTGCTTGCAAGCGCTGTCAGCGCATATACCTACGGAAAAAATAAAAATATAGACATCAAAAACGGACTCGCAATGATGCTCGCGGTGCTTCTGTTCACTATGTTCGGAAGCTGGATCGCAAGTCTCGTCAATCCCGGTACTATGGGTACGTTTTCGGTATTTATGACCTTCCTGCTCGGCATCAAGTTCATAATCAAGCCCGTAATGACCACTAAAGAAGCTATGAATGCGACAAGTCCGAAAAAACGCCTCGTGCAATCGATAATCTGCGGTGTGTTTATCGGATTTATCTGCGGATTTATAGGCGCGGGCGGCGGTATGATGATGCTTCTCATACTCACGAGTATCATGGGATACGAGCTTAAGACGGCAGTCGGCACGAGCGTTTTTATAATGGCGTTCACAGCGTTTACCGGCTCTGTCAGCCACTTTGTTATTGGCGGCATGCCGGATATCCTCACGCTCGTTTTGTGTGTAGTATTTACGCTTATCTGGGCAAGGATAGCCGCACTGTTTGCCAATAAGGCAAAGCCCACCACTCTCAATAGAGCCACAGGCGTGGTGCTGACCGTTCTTGGCGCAGTCATTATGATAGTTAAATTTATCAGTAAATAAAAACCGCTTCCGCTCTTGACATGGGAAAGATTTTGTGTTAAAATCTTATAGTCAGCGGAAGCGGACCTTTTGACAGAGTAATTGAAAGTTGAAAGTTGAAAATGGAAAATTAGGAGATACAACTTTCAATTTTCAACTTTCAATTTTCAATTTAATTCGCGGGTATCTTCGTGCTTCGCACGAGTAAAGAACGCTGGGCGTTCTTTAGGCAACCGCCATACCACGCTCATTTTCAATTCGCGGGTATGGCGGAATTGGCAGACGCGCAAGATTTAGGATCTTGTGTTAATTCGTGCAGGTTCGACCCCTGTTACCCGCACCAAAACAAAAGAGATGGCAAAGCCATCTCTTTTGTTTTGGTCGGATTTGATCAAACAGGGGTCGAAGGAGCGCGGTAGTGAATGACAACACGGTGTGTTGTCAGAGCCGCGCTGACCGAGGAGCGTAGCAAAGCCGAAATATCCCTCGGCTTTGCGTCGTAGCGACGAGACCGACCCCGCCTGCCCTCACCAACATAAAAGAGATGGCAAAGGGGTGCCTTCCATAAAGCAGGTTTACCTGCCGATAGAAAATCATCTTCGTAGGGGCGTTCTGTGAACGCCCGCGGGCGAACGCA
>CALCTA010000059.1 GCA_937893945.1 uncultured Clostridia bacterium
TTTTACGGGGGGATTTTTATTTGATTTGATATTATCTTTGTCCCTTATCGTAGGGGATACCCTCTGCCTTGGGGGCTCTTGACTTCTTGGACGCAAATGCAAGAACAAGAAGAACTACGATGTAGGGAATTATGTTATAGAAGTAGATCGGCAGACCGAGCTCTTTGAGCATACAGATGCCGTCTCCGTTGATATCGAGAGACGCGTATGTAGCTCCGACACACTTGAGAAGTCCGAAAAGCAGTGAGCCAAGCGCGATGCCGAGAGGCTTCCAGTTTCCAAATATCATGATAGCGAGAGCAAGGAAGCCCATTCCTGCAACTGTACCCTCTGCAGTTCCGCTGGCAATGGTGGCGATATAGATATATCCGCCAAGACCCGCAAGCGCGCCCGAGATGGTAGTGCCGAGGTATCTCATCTTATAGACGTTGATACCCACGCTGTCAGCCGCGTGTGGATGCTCACCGCACGCGCGCAGGCGCAGACCGTATTTGGTCTTATAAAGGAATATCGACAGAATGATAAAGAGTGCTATGACGATATAGGTCGAGATAAACATCTTATCAAAGAAAGGCTTGAGAACGGGGTGGATGTCAGGATTAGAAATGATAAATCCAAGCGCCTTGGGCATGGAAAGACGGTCCTGCATAGACACTATCTTAACGATAAGGAGAGTAACCGCAGGGGCGAGCATATTGAGCGCCGTGCCGCCTATGGTCTGGTCTGCCTTGAGGTTGATAGCGGAGAATGAGAGCAGGAGCGAGAAAAGTGCGCCCGCAGCCGCCGCAACAAGCATTGCGATGACGAACATCAACTGTGTGTTATTGCCGAACATATCCGCTCTCTGCATCAGATACACCGAGAATGCGCCAACGAAAGAGCCGAATATCATAATACCGTCAAGAGCAATGTTGATAATACCGCTTCTCTCTGCGAATGCACCCGCGAGAGCAACTATCATAAGCGGAATTGTGTAAACTAAAGTTTGCTGAATGAGAAAGGTCATTTGTCATCTTCCTCCTTCTTTTCTTCATTTACGGGTAGGGGAGTGTTTGCAGCGGATGCTACAGCAGCCTTTGCTTTGCGGCGTGAGAGCATATCCTTTATAAGCTTTGAGAAGCCTGCAAAGTAAATGATAACTGCGATTATAAGATCCGAAACGTACTCATTATAAGCAGTAAAGCCAGCGAGGTTATATCCACCCTTATCGATAAAGCGCAGGAATACCGAGCTGAATACTACGCCGATGGGGTTGTTGCTTGCAAGGAGCGCTACGGGAATTCCGTTAAAGCCGTTATCGGGGAGCTTTCCGTAGGTGTTCCACGCGAGCTCAGCACCACCGTTGAGGTAGTAGAGAGAAGCACCGATAGCGGCAAGTCCGCCGGCGATAGCCATCGAGAGCATGATGTTGCGCTTTTCGTTCATACCTGCATATTTTGCAGCGTTCTTATTGTGACCGCAAGCCTTGAGCTCGTATCCGAGCGTAGTCTTATTCATAAGGATGAATATTCCCACAGCAATGATAATGGCAACAAAAATACCAATATCTATATTGGATCCGGGGAAAAGCTTGTCCAGGCCAAGCTTTGGAGTGGATACGCCGTTATCCGTGGTGGGAAGCGTGTATGCGGTTTTGCCGCCTGCGGTGTTGATAAACTGCGTATTGTTTGCAAACACCCAGCTGACTATGTTCGCGGCTATCCAGTTAGTCATAATGCAGACGATAACTTCGTTTACGTTGAGAAATGCCTTGAAAAATCCGGGAATGAGCCCCCAAAGCATGCCGCAGAGCATACCGACGATAAGAGAAAGCAACCATACCCAGAACGCCGTTGCGGGAGTGGTGGGAATTGAAAGTGCCACGATGACCGAGCCCATGGCGCCCATAAGATACTGACCGGGAGCGCCGATGTTGAAAAGTCCTGTCTTAAATGCTATAGCGACCGAAAGACCTGTCAGCAGGAGCGGTGCGGATTCGAAGAGCATGTCGCCAAGAACGAATGCGATGTTTTTTGAGGCACCGCTTGCAAACGGGCCTGCCAGAATTATTCCGAGACCTTTGAAGGCGTCGGATATGGGAATACTGTCTGATGTGAGCGCGAGGATCAAGAGAACTATAAATCCGACAAGTATTCCTGCAATTATGCAGAGAAGAGAAGAAAGCACGGATTTTGCTCCGTTTGAAGCAAAAAACGATTTTAATTTAGTCTTCATTTAGCTTCCTCCCTTCTCATTTGGCGCTTAGCACCTGCCATATAAAGTCCAAGCTCTTGAACGGTGGTGGTCTTAGGATCGAGTTCACCTACGATCTCGCCCTCGTACATTACGAGTATTCTGTCCGAAAGGCTCATTACCTCTTCAAGCTCCAACGAAACAAGCAGAACTGCCGTGCCGCTATCTCTTGAGTTGACTATCTGCTTGTGGATATACTCTATAGCACCGACATCAAGACCGCGGGTCGGCTGAACTGCTATGAGCAGTTTATGCTCGCGATCCATCTCACGCGCGACGATAGCCTTCTGTTGATTTCCTCCTGACATTGAACGTGAGGTGGTGATAGCACCTTGTCCCGATCTTACATCAAATCGCTCAATAAGGTCGTCGGCATACTTGCGGACTGCGTCAAAGCGGATAAATCCGCCTTTTTGGAACTGTGGCTCAAAATATCTCTGAAGCACCATATTTTCCTCAAGCGAGTAGTCAAGCACAAGACCGTGCTTGTGTCTGTCCTCGGGAATATGGCTTATTCCGTGTGTATTTCTGTATCTGATAGATTTATTCGTTATGTTCTCGCCGAGAAGCTGTATACTGCCGCTATCAACCTTAATAAGGCCCGTGAGTGCATGTACGAATTCGGTCTGTCCGTTTCCGTCAATACCTGCTACGCAGACTATTTCTCCCGCTCGAACATTTAAGGAGACCTCGTGAACGGCATCCTTTTTGCCACGCGCACCCTTAACGCTCATTTTGTTAAGCTCAAGCACGATATCCTTCGGCCTTGCCTCTTCTTTGTCAACCACGAACTTTACGTCGCGACCGACCATCATATTGGAAAGCTCTTCTTTAGTGGTATCGGCAATGTTGACGGTTCCGATGTATTTACCCTTGCGAAGCACGCTGCATCTGTCGGCTACTGCCATGATCTCGTTGAGCTTGTGCGTAATGAAAAGGATGGACTTGCCTTCCTTAGCGAGTCCGCGCATTACCTCCATAAGCTCGTCTATCTCTTGAGGTGTAAGCACGGCAGTTGGCTCGTCAAAGATAAGTATTTCATTGTCGCGATAGAGCATTTTGAGAATTTCGGTCCTTTGTTGCATACCGACAGTAATATTCTCAACAAGTGCATCGGGATCTATATTCAGACCATATGTCTTTGAAAGACCCAGCACCTTTTCTCTCGCTTGCTTTTTCTTGAGAAAGCCTGCCGTGTTGGGCTCAACACCAAGAATGATATTGTCAAGCACCGTAAAGACATCAACAAGCTTGAAATGCTGATGCACCATGCCGATACCGAGCGCGTTGGCATCGTTGGGGTCTTTTATGGTTACGACCTTCCCGTTTTTGCGGATCTCACCCTTTTCGGGCTGATAAAGGCCGAAAAGCACGCTCATAAGCGTGGATTTTCCTGCGCCATTTTCTCCGAGGAGCGCATGTATCTCACCGCGTTTTAACTGCAGCGTGATGTTATCGTTTGCGATTATACCGGGGAATTCCTTTGTGATGTTACACATCTCAATAACGTAAGGGTATTCTTCGCCTACGCTCTTCGCTACCTCGTCCTCTCTCCTGTTCTCACTCATAAAAGTGCTCCTTTTTTTATGTAGATTGGATATTCTGCCTTTTTCTTACCTGCAGAGAACTGCAGATAACAAAAAGGAAGGACATCCTCCGCCCTTACCCATAATCAATTTCGCTCGCGGAGCATTCCGAAAGGGAAGCTCCGCGAGCTATGTTATTTAAGACATATTAGTTACAATGAATTGAAAATTATTCAAAGTCAACAGTAACGATCTCGAAGTTTGCAAGCCAATCTGCGTTGTTAGCATCAGCGGGAACTTCAGCATCGGGAGCGATCTCGCCGCTCTTGATCTTTGCGAAGAGTGCGTTGTACTGATCAGCAGAGAAGTTAGCAAATCTGGATGTAGCGATAGGAAGACCGGTTGCATCGTCGGATGCGCCGAGGTTCTGGGTCTTACCGGAGAGGTCAGAATCCCACTTACCTGCGTAGTACTGATCAAGAACCTTACCTACGGACTCCTTGAGTCCCTTAACTGCGCTGGTGATAACGAGGTCGGAAGCATAGGACTGGTCAACGTCAACGCCGATGATCTTTGCGCCGGGGTTAGCCTCAGCCGCAGACTTAACGCTCTCGAACATAGAACCGCCGCATGCGAATACTACTTCTGTTCCGCCACTGTACCAGCCGTTGATCTGAGCCTGAAGCTCTGCGGAAGCGCTGAAGCTTGCGCCGTGCTGATAGCTGTACTTAACGGAAACTGCGCCCTTTTCAAGACCGAGCTCCTTAGCTGCTGCATCTGCGCCCTGAACGAAGCCGTAGCCGAAACGGTTACAAGCGGGGTTAGAGCCGCCGCCGCCACCGGTATAGCCGAGCTTTCTGTAGCCGTCCATAACTGCCGCATAACCTGCAAGGTATCCGGACTCCTGCTCTTTGTAAACAACAGCGGTTACGTTGGGAAGAGCTGCGCCTGCTTCATCGGTCAGTGTCCAACCGTCGATGAATACGAACTTAACGTCGGGGTTTTCAATAGCAACGGTAGTCATAGCTGCTGCCTGAAGGAAACCGGGAGCAATAATGATCTTCGCGCCATTGGTGATCGCCTGTCTCATAGCTGCGATACGGTCGTTATCGGTAGCGTCAGAGCCATTAGCGGGCTGATAGTACTTGTAGGTCTTGTCGTTAGCCTTAGCGTATGCCTCAGCGCCTTCCCAGGTACCCTGGTTGAAGCCCTTGTCCATAAGCTGACCAACGTC
>CALCTA010000060.1 GCA_937893945.1 uncultured Clostridia bacterium
GTCGTCCGCGGGCGTTCAATGAACGCCCCTACAGGTTTAATTGTTACCTTAATATTTGTTTGTAGGGGAGGGGTTTCCCACGCCGTCTTTCATTCAACATCAAAAAGCAGGAGAAGCACGCTTCTCCTGCTTTTTTATTACTTTCTGACCAGATACTTTCTCATATCTATCGCGCAGGCGACGAGGATTATAAGACCCTTAATAACGTACTGCAAATTGGAATCTATACCAAGGAAGGTAAGACCGACGAATATGATCCTCAACAGCACAACACCCATAATAACGCCGCGTATCTTTCCGATGCCGCCGACAAATGATACACCGCCGATAACGCAGGCGGCGATAGCGTCAAGCTCGTAATTAAGTCCTGTCGCCGCACTGTTAGATCCGATACGAGCCGCCTCGATAAATCCCGTGATACCGTACATTATTCCCGCAAGCACGAACACCCAGATGATAGTTTTGCTGACCGACACGCCCGATACGTTTGCGGCATCGGGGTTAGAGCCAACCGCAAACATATTCTTTCCAAATGCGGTCTTGTTCCATATAAACCACATCAGCGCCGTGATTAGAATAGCATACAGAACGTAATTCGGTATCGCCACGCCGCCTATATTGAATGCGCTTCCCGTGATAAATCCCGTATAGGCAGGGTCAAGTCCGGATATAGACTGTCCGTTGTTCGTACCCTGCATAAGATACACAAGCAGCGCGCCGTAGGTGATAAGCTGAGTTGCGAGCGTAACTATAAACGGATGAAGCTTAAATCGCGCGGTACAGAAGCCGTTGATAAAGCCGACCAAGCCGCCAAGCGCTATAACGAGCAGAAATACGAGATAGATAGGAATGGGCGGCAAGTTCGGGAACATCTTGCCCGCATATCCGCTTGCCTGAAGCAGAGACGCCGCAACGCAGGCGGTGATGCCTACGATACGTCCTGCCGAAAGGTCAGTACCCGTCAGTATTATACAGCCCGCGATACCGAGCGCGATAGGCAGATTTGCCGCCGAGAGCGATATGATATTGACCACCGACGACAGCGACAAAAATCTCGGATCGTATATCTGTATTCCGACGATAGCCGCTATAAGAAGTATATAAAGCAGATTATTTATAAAAAATTCCTTTACCGAGCGACGCTTCTCCTCAGGTGAGCTATCTCTGAATGCCATAAATCTGTTTTTGGGATTCCACCGACGAAGCCCCTCTTTGATTCCACTCATTTCTTTCCTCCAAAGGTTTTGGTTATATAAGGCGAAAGCTTTCGCCAATGGCAGAGCTTACGCGAATTTCGAGGCAAGCTCCATTATTTTTTCCTGCGTTGCCTCGCTCGTCTCAAGCTCGCCCGCAAGATGTCCGCCCGACATTACGAGAATTTTGTCGCATACGCCAAGCAGCTCAGGCATCTCGCTTGACACCATCAGAACGCACTTTCCGGATGCGGCAAGCTCGGATATAAGCTGATATATCTCGTATTTCGCGCCTACGTCGATACCTCTCGTCGGCTCGTCGAGCAGTAGCACCTCAGGCTCGGTCAGAAGCCAACGCCCGAGTATCACCTTCTGCTGATTTCCGCCCGACAGAGTGCGTATCTTAGCACTCCTTGACGGTGTTTTTATTCTCATAGACCGAATAGACCAGTCGGTGTCCTTCTTCATCTTTCTGTCGCTGAGGAAAACTCCGCCAACACGGTAGCGCGAAAGTCCCGAGATAACGGTGTTCTCGGTTATGTCAAGGATGCCGAATATTCCGTTCGCCCGTCTCTCTTCTGTAAGAAGCGCAAATCCGTTTTTCTTGGCTTCTCTCGGAGTTCTGTTCTGCACCTCCTTGCCGTGTAGGAAGATGTGGCCGCTCTGCTTCTCGCGGAGCCCGAACACAGTTTCAAGAAGCTCTGTCCGCCCCGCGCCGCCAAGCCCCGCCACGCCGACGATCTCTCCGCGCCTTACCTTAAAGGACACGTCCTTGATAGGCGCGTAGCGAGCCGACAGCTCCTTTACCTCAAGAGCGACGTCCTCTGGGGTGTTTATCTTTGGCGGAAAGCGTTCGGTAAGCTCTCTGCCGACCATAAGGCGAATTATTTTGTCCATGCTCATCTTCTCGGCAGGCTCTGTGGCGATAAGCTTTCCGTCTCGCATAACGCTGACGTCGTCCGAGATGCGAAGTATCTCCTCCATCTTGTGAGAGATATAGACTATTCCGCACCCTCTCGCCTTGAGCTTCTCTATAATGCGGAAAAGATGCTCGACCTCTCTGTCGTTGAGCGACGAGGTAGGTTCGTCAAGCACGATTATCCGCGCGTCGTAGGATACCGCCTTGGCGATCTCGACCATCTGTCTGTCGGATACCGACATCTCGCTCATTATCTTAGAGGGATCTACCTTTATATCAAGCTCAGAGAATATCTCCTCTGTCCTTCGGCGCATCTCTCCCTCACGGGTGATAAAGCCGAGCGCCTTAGGATAGCGACCGAGCCAGAGGTTGTCGGCAACGCTTCGCTTGAGCGCCTGATTAAGCTCCTGATGTACCATCGCCACCCCTTGCTCAAGAGCATCCTTCGGCCCTCTGAACGACACACGCCGCCCGTCGAGAAATATCTCGCCTCCGTCGAGAGTGTTGATACCGAAAAGGCATTTCATCAGCGTGGATTTGCCTGCGCCGTTCTCGCCCATAAGCGCGTGAACGCTACCTGCGCGTATCTTCAGCGTTACGCCGTCGAGCGCCTTTACGCTCGGAAAGCTCTTGCTTATATTCTTCATCTCAAGTAAATATTCCGACATTTCTACCTCGCTTGTGTTTTGATGTTGTCGCCGTGCAATTTGGTGTCATCTTTTTGTTGCTTTTAGGGTCAGTCGTGCTGCTTCGCTGCGCTCAGCGTAAAGTTTGCTTCGCAAACGTTTAGCGCCGACCCCTACCGGTTTGTGCGGTGTTTGATGTTTTGATTGTAGGGGAGCATTCCATATGCTCCCGAAAAGGAA
>CALCTA010000061.1 GCA_937893945.1 uncultured Clostridia bacterium
GGAGAGGGGGCTCCCATCCCGTCTTTGTTACGGGTCGTCGAAGGCGCCAACCCCTACCGATTTGTGCGAGGTTTTCTGCTTGATCGTAGGGGAGATTCACGAATCGCCCACGGGCGAATAATATTCGCCCCTACAGGTTTGATTGTTGCCCTAATATTTATCTGTAGTTCCCTTCCCGACTAATCGGCATGGATAAAAATAAAAGCGCTGACCTTATGGTCAGCGCTTTTAAGCATTTTTACTCTGCCTTTGCCTCGAATGCTTCTACGTTTCTGTTGTAGTTGCCACAAAGAACTATGTAGCTGTATATCGGAACGCACATGAGAAGGAAAAGAACGAAGGGAGCGCTAACGGGGCTGATCTTCGCGCCGTTTGCCTTAGCAATAGCAACCTGCTGAGCCTGGAACTTGATCATCCAAACCAGAGGAACGATTCCGAATGTAACGCAGCCGAGGAGCATTGCCGGGAACCATCCCATAATCTTCTTCTGTCCGGAAGCAAGCGCGATCTTATTGCTGTTTCTACCCATTACGATCCACATAACGATGTTATAAATACCGAAAGTTACGAAAGGAAGAAGCAAAGCTTTGACCCAATTATACTTTTTCATAATAAAAAATCTCCTTTTTTTAGTTATTTGGGTGGTTCTATTATAGCACTTCTTCACACACTTGTCAACAAAATTCCACAAAAAAATCAAAATTTTTTACACGTTACCGCAAGAAGCGTTTTTGCATACTACTTTGCGGAGTAGCATTGGTAAATCAATACCGAAAATCAAAATTATTTGACATCTTCTCTTTTATGTGATATAATATTAGCGATAAAATTTTTAGGAGCTGTTATGAATCTTTGTGATATAAAAACTATAAAGCAAACGATGGCTATGTTCTCGCTCAATTTCCGAAAGGAATTCGGTCAGAACTTTCTTACCGACAATCTCGTGGTAGAGGATATCGCCGACAACTGCTGTGATGACGCATCAAGCACGATACTCGAGATAGGTCCCGGCATAGGCTCGCTTACCAAGGAGCTCTCAGTGCGCTACGAAAACGTCGTGGCTCTTGAGATAGACCACGGTCTTATTCCCGTGCTTAAATACACGCTCGGAGATTGCAGGAACGTTACCGTCATCAACGAGGACGTTATGAAGGCAGACCTTGCGGAAATTCTTGCGCCCTATTTTGAGCGTGGCAAGGTGTCGGTCTGCGCAAATCTTCCCTACTACATCACCACGCCTATCCTTATGAAGCTTCTTGAGTCGGGGCTGCCATTTGAATATATTACGATAATGATACAGTCAGAGGTTGCGGACCGTCTGTGCGCCACCCCCGGCGACAAGAACTGCGGTGCTATAACCGCGGTGCTTGGGTATTACGGTGCGCCCGAGAAGCTCTTTACGGTTACTGCCGACAGATTTATCCCGGCTCCCAAGGTTGATTCCTCGGTGGTAAGGATAAAGCTTCACGATAAGAAGCCCTACGTGCCGCTCGACGAGCCGACATTCTTCCGCACCATTCGCGCCTCATTCGAGCAGCGCAGAAAGACTCTGCCGAACTCGCTCTCCTCGGTATTCTCCGAGCTTAGCAAGGATGAGCTGACCGCCGCTATAATCGAGTGCGGCCACGAGCCGAACATCCGCGGTGAGAAGCTTAGCGTAGCCGAATTCGTCGCCCTCTCGGACAAGCTCTACGAGCTTATCAAGGCAAAGCAGTAATGAAAACACAAGTTGAAGAAAGATCCTGCGGAACTTTGCCGTACACGATCAAAAACGGTGTTATTCATTATCTTCTTATAAGATCCAAAAGCACCGGCGATTGCGGATTCCCTAAAGGTCATATCGAAGTAGGAGAAAGCGAAATAGAAACAGCCGTCCGAGAAACTTGGGAAGAGACGTCTATACGCGTAAATGTGAACGGCAGCGTCCGATATGAGATCTCTTATCAGATGGGAAATGGCAATCTTAAGACCGTCGTATATTTTCCGGCGCACTTTTGCGATGAAGAACCGAGAAGAAACAATGATTTTGAGGATTTCGATTATTTGATACTCCCTTTTGACAAGGCTTACGAAGCCCTTACCTTTGAAAACACCAAGCAAATGCTCAAAGCTACGAATGAGTTTTTGAAAAGCTCAACTCTTAAGCCTTCTCCTGTGGGAGAAGGGGGACCGCTTGCGGTGGATGAGGAGTAAAAAATGATACCTTACAACAAAAATCTAGTTTCTAACGCAAGAGTCTTAAGAAAAAATATGACTCCCGAAGAAAAACACCTGTGGTATGATTTGTTGAAACGTCTTCCGTGTAACGTAAGACGGCAGCATAACATTGAAAACTACATCGTTGACTTTTATATAGCGGAGAAAAAAACAGTTATTGAACTTGATGGAATACAGCACACTTCTCTTGAAAACAAAGCAGCTGACGAAATAAGAGACAACGAGTTGTCATCTTGGGGTATAACCGTGTTGCGCTATCCAAACAGTAGCATACGAAATAACTTTGGCGCAGTTTGCGAGGATATTTTAAAAA
Organism: uncultured Clostridia bacterium; assembly: GCA_937893945.1. Classification (GTDB taxonomy): domain Bacteria; phylum Bacillota; class Clostridia; order Oscillospirales; family CAG-272; genus HGM12713. Next base: position 2,531 of record CALCTA010000061.1, read on the forward strand.
ATCTCGAATTAACATTTTTCGATTTAAAACCTTTGTCTTGACACCTCATCCGTCAATTGAGTCGCAAAAATGCTCCTCAATTGCCACCTTCTCCCACTGGAGAAGGCTTTATAATAAATTTCACAATTACAAAAAGCTCCCTCACCATTTTTTCGGTCTGTGGGAGCTTTTATTGTGACATTAAAGCATCAGCAATACTTAAAAGGTTTTGCTTTTTACGATCTTTTAATGGAGCGAAGCGAGGAAACACATAGCCTTCTCCTGTGGGAGAAGGCTTTATAATAAATTTCACAATTACAAAAAGCTCCCTCGCCGTTTTTTCGGTCTGTGGGAGCTTTTATTATTAAATTTACTTATAAAGCTCAAGCAGCTTATCTGCCGCTCTTTCGGCATACTCCTCGAACTTACCCTGATCGCGCAGGTAGAAGAGTATGGTGTATCTGTCGCGCATGATAAGCGCGCGCTTGATGCCGCTTACAATTACCTCTCTGTCAGTAACCGTGGGCGGAACGTTCATCTTTACGCAGAATTCCTCAACGGCGTCAAAGTAAGGAATATACTTGTCGATAAGCTCCTTAAGATGCTCGTCGTCTGTCTCCTCGCGGAGCATCTTATACATAATAGCAACGAGCCTTGTTCCCTCGCAGACCTCAAGTCCGTGAAGCTGAGGACGGTTGCCTGCCTCGACGTCGTGAAGCTCCCAGGCGTGAGCGATTATATGCTCAGAGCCCGATGCGGGACGGGAGTTGCCGGTATAAGCCATGCCGAGACCTGTTACGAGGAAGCCCTCCATAATATTCTTTATACATTCCTTATCGCGACTTGCAAGATTGTAGCCGTTGTAAAGGCACTTGTCGGTCGCGTCGATAACGTCCTTTGCTATTTTCTCGCAGAAATACTCGCCCGAATAGTCGCGCGCAAGCTCCCAGTCAAGAATACCGATGTACTTACCGAACATATCGCCGATACCCGCAAGCATCATCTTATAGGGAGCGTCCTTGAGGATATCAAGGTCGCCTATGATATACTTAGGCGTTGTCGCCTGAACGGTACTCTTAGAGCCGCTGTGCAGAAAGGGTGTTCCCGCGGAAGCGTAGCCGTCCATAGAAGGAGCTGTCGCAACGATACCGTAGGGCAGATGCAGGCGGAAGCTTGCAAGTCTGCAGGAATCGTTGACAGTACCCGAGCCTACAGCGAGAATAAAATCGGGGAGCTCGGAATAAGCGAAGATATTAGGCTTTGCGGCGGGATCGTTGGCAAAAAGAATTATTTTTCCCAGCGTTTCGACGTTGGGAAGCACTACTTCTCCGTCAAGCACGAGAGTGCGGTGGTGCTTTCCACACGCCTTGAGTATCTCCTCTACCTCTTTACCTGCCGCGCGGTAGGTATTTTCGTCGGCAACTACGTATATCTTGTTGTAATCCTTAAGTATCTCGGGTATCTTCTTGAGCGCTCCCGCGGATATCTCATATCCCTCAAGCGGAGCTCTGTGCTTGCCCATAGCACAGCTACATTCAAATTCTATCACTTTAGTTGATCCTCCTTGTCGCAAAGTGCCGCTCCGATGACCGTCGCGAACTGAGAGCGCTCGGGGATTATGAAGCGCACTCCGAACATGTGCTCAAGTCCCTCAAAGACGTCAGCCACCGCCTTGATAGCGGTGAGATTACCCGTAAGCACCACGTTTTTAATATTAAAGCTTCTTGCCGCGAACACCGCGAGCATCGCTATAGTTTCTCCTACCATATTGGCAACACCGAGCGCTATGTCGTTCTGACTTGCCATATCCGAGAGCTTACCGAAATTCGACGCCGTGATCTCGTCGTTTATCTGGAAGTTGTTGTCGCTCGTAAGGTCCTTGATCCTCAGGTCAACGTTCGAGAGGTCTCCACCCTCGCAGAGCTGCTCAAGATGCTCTATGGTGTCAACGCCTATCATCCTTCTCGAAAGTCCGAGCAGAGTTCCGCCGCCGACACCCGTTCCGCCGAGATACTCGGTAACAGTTCTCTCGCCCTCGCGCTTAGCGTGCATAAGAGCGGTACCCGTACCCATACTTACGACGATCGCCTCGTCAAGTCCCGAGAGGTAAAGTCCGCCGTTGCCTACGCAACGGAACTCGGATACCTTCTCGCACTCAAGCGAATAAAGCGGTTTATCTATAAAGGAAGCGCCTACACCCGTCATCAGAACGCGATCTATATCCTTAAGGTCAAGTCCGTTCTGCATAGTGAATTTTCCGAAAGCGCCATACACCGAGGTGATAGCGTCGGTCGCGCGCACGAAGATAGGCTCGATAAGCGCCTGCTGAGATCCGTCCGAGCGAAGTCCGACTATCTTAGTAGTGCTTCCCCCTATGTCTATTCCTATTACTGTTCTCATTCTGTTTTCCTCCAAAATACGAGAAAAATTATTCTGACGCAAACATTATAACATATTCTTGAAAAAAAATCAATAATGTGCTATAATATTAAAGCAGATTATTTTTCGAGGTGCATTATGGAATTCAAGAATCCTGACACAAATGTAATTAAGGACAAAAAGCTCTATATCTTTGATATGGACGGAACTATATATCTTGGCGGCATACCCTTTGATTTTGCCAAGAGATTTATCAAAAATCTCCGTGCGAGCGGAAGGCGCGTGCTATTCTTCACGAACAACGCCTCTCACACCTCTCCCTTCTACCTAAAGAAGCTTGAGCGTCTCGGATTTGAGCCCCGCGAGGACGAGATAATGACCTCGGGCGACGTTACGCTTGAGTATCTCAAGAGATACAGAGCGGGAAAGTCGGTCTATATGGTAGCTACCGACGAGCTCGTAGAGGAATACGCCGCAAAGGGCATAAAGCTCCTCAACGGTGAGAGCGATCCTCAGAGCGCAGATATAGTTATCACGAGCTTTGACACCACCCTTACCTACGAGAAGCTCAATATCGCCTGCCGCCTTATCAGAAACGGCGCGGAATATCTCTCCACCCACCCCGATTTCAACTGCCCCACCGAGAACGGCTTTATCCCCGACAGCGGCGCTATCGCGGCTCTCGTTACGGCATCTACAGGTAAAACTCCCACCTATTTCGGTAAGCCCTACAAGGAGACTATTGAGATGATCGGCGAGGCTACAGGCTTTGACAATTCCGAGATGTGCATTTTCGGAGACAGACTCTACACCGACATCGCGCTCGGCAAGAGCTTTGGCGTTACCTCAGTTCTCGTGCTTTCGGGTGAGACCACCGAAGAGGACGTTGACGCGGCGCTCCCTAAGGACAAGCCCGACTTTGCCTTTGCCTCTCTTGACGAGGTCGACAGATTGATGTTCTGATAAGATCATCGCTATTTTAGTTTTAACGAAAGGAGAAGACTATGGCTTTTGATGCGGGAATGCTCCGCTGCACGCTCTCTGAGCTATGCAAGACCGCGCTTGGCGCGAGAATAGAAAAGGTATATCAGCCCGAAAGAGACGAGATCCTGCTTCAGATGCGAAGCTTCGAGGGCGGCAAGAGATTGCTTATCAACGCGGGCTCTAACAATGCGCGTATCGGCTTTTGCGAGATCCCTAAGGAAAATCCGCAAAATCCGCCTATGTTCTGTATGCTGCTCCGCAAATATCTTCAGGGCGCAAAGCTCGTAGAGATCGAGCAGGCAGACTTTGACCGTGTAGCGTTTCTCGGCTTTGACACGCGAGACGAGATGGGATTTGAGTGCAGGCGATATCTCATCGCCGAGCTGATGGGCAAATACAGCAATCTTATCTTTGCCGACGGTGAGAAGCGGATAATCACCGCTCTCCGCACCACCGATTTCTCCTTTGACAGCGTGCGACAGCTCATTCCGGGTATGGTCTATTCCCTGCCCTCTGCCGACAAGATAAATCCAAGATATATTACGAAAGAGGACTTCTTCTCACTCATTGAGAACTCTCCGCGCGAGCGCGCTTGCGACAAGCTTATCGTAAGCAGCTTTATGGGAGTAGCTCCCGTAGTGGCGCGAGAGATAGTCTATCGCGCTACGGGACACACAGACACTCCCGTCGGATACTGCTTTGCCGACGACCTTTGGCGAGAGTTTGAGAGAGTGCAGAATATCCTTAACAACGAGGACTTCTCTCCCTGCCTTATACTCAACGGCGAGGAGATAGTCGAGTATTCCTTTATCTCTCTGTCGCAGTACGGCTCTTATGAGCGACGGGATTTTGAGAGTGCAGGATCTCTGCTCGACGCCTATTTTGCAAGCCGCGACAACAAGCAAAGAGTTCATCAGCGCGCGTCCGACATTCTCCGTCTGTTGACAAACGCCGAGGCGAGAATAAGAAAAAAGCTCGAGCTTCAGCGCGCCGAGCTTACAGAGTGCGACAAGGGCGACAAATACAGAAAATACGGCGATCTCATAACCGCAAATCTCTACAGACTTCCGGTCAAGGCAAGCGTCGCCGAGCTTGAAGACTACGAGGAGATGGACGAGGAGGGCAACTGCCCTACAGTACGCATCGAACTTGACTCACGTCTCTCCCCCTCGGCAAACGCGCAAAGATTTTATAAAAAATACGCCAAGACCAAGACCGCAAGAGTTGAGCTCACACGTCAGATAGAGCTTGGCGAGGGCGAGCTTGAATATATCTACACCGTTTTTGAGGCCCTGACGAGAGCCGAATCCCCCGCGGATCTTATGGAGATACGCGACGAGCTTTACCGCTCGGGATACGCTTCAAGAATGAAGAGCTATTCCTCGCACAAGCAAAAAGCTCCCGTGGTGATGCAGTTCGTAACCCCCGACGGAATGAGAGTGCTTTGCGGCAAGAACAACCTGCAAAACGAGTATATCACTCACAAGCTCGCCGAGAAGCACGACTATTGGTTCCACGCAAGGCAGACTCCCGGCTCTCACGTTCTTCTCGTTACCGAGGGGCGCGAGCCGACAGACCTTGATTTCACCACCGCCGCGGAGATAGCCGCCCATTATTCCAAGGCTGAGGGCTCGAATATCGGCGTTGACTATCTGCTTGCAAGACATATAAAGAAGCCCGCGGGCTCAAAGCCTGGATTCGTTATATATCACACCAACTGGACGGCGTACGTTACGCCGGATGCTGAAAAAATAGCGGCAATGAGAGTAAAATAACAGACAGTAAAAGACAAAAGCATTCCGACGGCAAATTTTTCGTATTTTGCCGTCGGTTTTCTATCACATTTTATTGACAAAAGAAGAATATTGTAGTAAAATAGATAGCGTATGACTTTAAGTACATTTATGTTTGGTAAGGAGGCAAAACACAGTGATTTTCGGTAAACACGTCAACCGATATTACCTTCGATACGCGCCGTTGCTCCTGCTCGGCTCGCTCGCGCTTTTGTTGGTTGACTATATGCAGCTGGTCATCCCCAAGCTCTACCGCGTGATCATAAACGGCATTAAGACCGGTCAGGTAGAAACAGACGGTGTGATACAAAATTTTGATATGGAGTTCCTGCTTGACGAGGTCTGCCTTCCCCTGCTGTTCGTAATACTCGGTATGGTAGTAGGAAGATTCTTATGGCGCGTGTGCTTCTTCGGTGCGGGCATCAAGCTCGAGGCCGATCTGAGAAGCCGCATGTTCGATAGATGCAAGGATCTCTCCCAGGAATATTATCAGATAAACAAGGTCGGCAACCTCATGTCCTTCTTTACCAACGACCTTGATACTATCCAGGAATGCTTTGGCTGGGGAATAATGATGTTCCTTGACGCTGCGATCCTCGGCGTGATGTCCTTTATTGAGATGTTCAATATGAACAGAGCGCTCACTCTCTTCTCTATGATACCTATGGTGTTCCTGCTCGTCTGCTCGCTTATCGTAGGCAAGTATATGGGCGAGAAGTGGGAAAAGCGTCAGGAGGCATTCTCAAGCCTCTCGGATTTCTCTCAGGAGACCTTCGCGGGAATTGCCGTAATAAAGGCATTCGTTAAGGAAACACACGAGCTGCTTGAGTTCAAGAAGCTCAGCAAGAAGAACGAGGACATCAACGTAAGCTACACAAAGCTTTCTATGATGCTTCACGTCTCTCTCACTCTCTTTATCGAATCTATAACCTGCGTTATCCTCGGATACGGCGGTTATCTCGTATGGAATAACACACTCGACGCGGGAAGCCTCGTTGAGTTTATCGGCTACTTCACTACTATCATCTGGCCCGTTATGGCTATCTCCGAGCTTATCGGTATGCACGCGCAGGGCAAGGCATCGCTCAAGAGAATAAGCGAGCTGCTCGACGCGAAGCCCGCCGTTATCGACAGAGAGGGCGTTTCGCCCGTGGGAGACATCAAGGGTGATATAGAATTCAGAGGTCTTTCGTTCGTATATCCCGACGGAAACGAGGAGGTTCTCTCCGACGTATCCTTCAAGATAAACGCGGGCGAGAACGTAGGTATCATCGGAAGAACAGGCTCGGGCAAGACCACGCTCGTTGACCTTATACTTCGCACCTACAACGTTCCCGACGGCACTCTCTTTATCGACGGCAAGGACGTAAATGAGATTCCGATAAAGGAAGTACGCGCCGCTGCCGCATACGTTCCGCAGGACAATTTCCTTTTCTCTGACACTATCGAGAACAACATCGCGTTTGCTACCGACAACGCCGATCTTGACGGCGTTATTGAGGCGGCAAAGATGGCTGACGTTCACGAAAATATAGACGAGTTCCCCGAAAAATACTCAAGCGTTCTCGGCGAGCGTGGAGTTACTGTCTCGGGCGGACAGAAGCAAAGAATATCTATCGCACGCGCGCTGATGAAGAACGCGTCCATCCTCATTCTTGACGACTCGGTATCCGCCGTTGACGTCAACACAGAGAAAGCGATACTCTCTAATCTCCGAAAGATGCGTAAGGGCAAGACCACGATACTCATCGCGCACCGTATAAGCACGGTCGAGAATATGGATAAGATAATCTATCTCGAGGGCGGCAGAGTAAGCGACTGCGGCACTCACGCCGAGCTTTACGAAAGATGCGAGAGCTACCGCAATCTCGTTGAGCTTCAGCGACTTGACGATGCGGGCGACGAGACTCCGGCAAAGGAGGTGAGCGCAAATGCATGAGTGGTATCCTCTTCTGATACTCGGCGCGATCATCGGCGTATTCACCGCCATCTTCGTTTTTGCCTACGCCTTTATGAAGGACAAAAAGGAAGCGGTCGGCTTTGACCGAAATATGAAGGACAGCGAGATAATCAAGCGCCTCTTAGTATATGCAAAGCCCTATACCAAGAGCTTTGTTGTCGTATTCATACTTATGATAGTATCTATCGCGCACGAGATAATCTCTCCGCTTATTATGGGTAATCTCGTTGAAACTATAGGAAACAAGGACGGATTTGAGCTTTCTTATCTTTTCTACGCAATTATCACCTACGTTATTATCCTCGTGGTATCGCTCATATCCACCTACGTTCAGTCTATCATCCTTCAGAAGACCGGACAGCGCATAGTTTCAAATATGCGTGAGGACCTTTACGAGCATATCTCCTCGCTCTCGCACGATCAGCTCAACAAGATCCCCGTAGGAACGCTTGTAACCAGAGTTACAAACGACACAAACTCTATCTCTATCACCTTTACGAATATAATCGTAAATCTCCTCAAGAACTGCTTTATCATCCTCGGCGTGCTTGCGGCTATGCTTATGCTAAACTACATGCTCACGCTTATGGTGCTTTGCTTTGTTCCCTTCGTTGTTATCTTCGCATTCGTCTTCCGCAAATTCTCGCGTAAGGCGCACAGAAAGGTAAAGAACGGAACTACCAATATCAACATCTTCCTCTCGGAAAATCTCTCGGGAATGAAGATAATTCAGATATTCAACCGCGAGCAGCACAAGAAAGAGAGCTTTGAGGAAAAGAATCAGACGCTTAAGAAAGCAAAGCTCGGACAGATGTTCGTGTTCGGTATCTTCAGACCTATGGTCTATATGCTCTATATCTCATCTATTCTCTGCCTGTTCTATCTCGGCGCGCGCGGATATATAGAGGATTGGTCATTCCTCGGACAGACGATCACGAGCGGCGTCATCGTATCCTTCTACTCATACATCAACAAGTTCTTCAACCCGATACAGAACCTTGCCGAGCAGTTCAACAGATTGCAGGCGGCGTTTGCATCGGCTGAAAAGATATTCACTATCCTCGACATCAAGCCTGAGGTAGTTGACGAGCCCGATGCTATCGAGGTAGATCACATCGAGGGCAACATCGAGTTCCGCAACGTATCCTTTGCGTACATTCCTGGTGAATGGGTGCTCAAAAACGTATCCTTTAAGGTAAACGCGGGCGACACGGTAGCATTCGTCGGAGCGACCGGAAGCGGCAAGACCACTATCCTCTCGCTTATCTGCCGCAACTATGATATTCAAGAGGGACAGATACTTATCGACGGTATCGACATCAAGAAGATAAAGATCTCCTGCCTGCGCCGCCATTTCGGTCAGATGCTTCAGGACGTATTTCTCTTCTCGGGAACTATCCGCTCTAATATCATCCTCGGACTCGAGGACGTTGACGACGCTGAGATAATGAAGTCCTGCGAATACGTTAATGCCGACAAGTTTATAAACAAGCTTGAGGGCGGTCTTGACGAGGTCGTAAGAGAACGAGGAAACAACTTCTCGGCAGGACAGCGACAGCTCCTCTCGTTTGCGCGTACGATAATCCACAAGCCCTCGGTAATGATACTCGACGAGGCGACCGCCAATATCGACACCGAAACTGAGGTGCTTATTCAGGATTCGCTTGAGAAGATGATGAATATAGGCACTATGCTTATAGTTGCACACCGTCTCTCGACCATTCAGCACGCTGATAACATCATCGTCCTTTCGCACGGTGAGATAGTCGAGCAGGGCAACCACGCAGAGCTTCTCAGACAGCAGGGCAGATACTATCAGCTCTACACTCTGCAGTATAACAAGGAAAAGCTCCAGAAGGGCAATTCTTAAAATCCAAAGCATCTCTCTATACGCAAAATTGCGGATAGAGAGATGCTTTCTTTCATTTTGCTGTATAGATTTCACTAAATATGCATATTTTTTCAAAAAAAATATAAAAAAACTAAAAAAAATGAAGGATTTTACTTGGCAAAAGCGCAAATTTGTGCTATACTGTATGATATATTAGATTATTATAATTTTATCTTTTGGAAGGACGTTACCCAATATGCCAATTACAGATTTTTTGGAAAGAAACGCCAAAATATATCCTAACGATACTGCTCTCGTGGAGATTAACCCCGAGAAGCAGCCGAACTCTCAGATGACTTGGCGTGAATTCAACCTTATAGACACCGCCGCAGAGGGAGAAAAGTACCGTCGCGAGATATCCTGGCGCGAGTTCGATATCAAGGCTAACCGCTTTGCTAACCTCTTGTTCACAAGAGGAATAAAGAAGGGCGACAAGGTCGCTATCCTTCTTATGAACTGCCTTGAGTGGCTCCCTATCTATTTCGGAATACTCAAGACCGGCGCGCTGGTAGTTCCTATGAACTACAGATACTCCTCGGACGAGATAAAATACTGCCTTGACCTTGCGGACGTGCGTATGCTCGTATTCGGTCCTGAGTTTATCGGCCGTATCGACGCTATCACAAACGATATCGTAGGCGCAGTTGACAATTTCTTCTTCGTCGGCAACCCGAGCGACACCCCCGCATATGCTGACAACTACGCCGAGATGACCTACTACTGCTCGTCCACAGTTCCCCCCGTCGAGCTTCGCGACGAGGACGACGCGGCGATATACTTCTCCTCGGGAACTACAGGATTTCCTAAGGCGATACTTCACAGACACAAGGCACTCGTGTCCTCCTGCTACACCGAGCAGAAGCATCACTCGCAGACTAAGGATGACGTTTTCCTCTGCATTCCCCCGCTCTATCACACGGGCGCGAAGATGCACTGGTTCGGCTCTCTGCTCTCGGGCGGCAAGTCGGTGCTTCTCCGTGGCGTAAAGCCCGAATGGGTGCTTCAGACCGCGTCTGACGAGAAGGCTACTATAGTATGGCTGCTCGTTCCGTGGGTACAGGATATTCTCGACAGCATCGACAGAGGCAGCGTGAAGCTTGAGGACTACACACTCTCTCAGTGGAGACTTATGCACGTAGGCGCTCAGCCTGTTCCTCCCTCTCTTATCAAGCGTTGGAAAAAGCAGTTCCCCACACACGACTATGACACGAACTACGGTCTTTCCGAGTCTATAGGCCCCGGCTGCGTACACCTCGGCGTTGAAAACATACATAAGGTAGGCGCTATCGGTAAGGCGGGCTATCTTTGGGAGACAAAGATACTCGACGAGAACGGCAACGAGGTCGCAAAGGGCGAGGTCGGTGAGCTCGCGGTCAAGGGCGACGGCGTTATGAAATGCTACTACAAAAATCAGGCGGCAACTGACGAGATACTCAAGGGCGATTGGCTGCTTACGGGAGATATGGCTAAAGAGGACGAGGACGGATTTATCTACCTCGTTGACCGTAAGAAAGACGTTATAATCAGCGGCGGCGAAAACCTTTACCCCGTTCAGATAGAGGACTATCTCCGCGCGTATGATAAGATCAAGGACGTTGCGGTCATCGGTCTTCCCGATAAGCGTCTTGGCGAGATAGCCGCGGCTATTATCGAAATTAAAGAGGGCATGGAATGCACAGAGGACGAGATAAACGCCTTCTGCTCCGCTCTCCCCAAGTACAAGCGTCCGAGAAAGGTAATATTCGCTACCGTTCCGAGAAACCCCACAGGAAAAATAGAAAAGCCCAAGCTCCGCGCTATCTACTGCGGCGGAAGTCTTGTTGAGGCACAAATAAAAGGTTAATTCCCAAGCAATCTCCAAAGGAAAAAGATCATGCTTACAGCTAAAATATTCACAGGTATTCTTATCGTATGCTTCTTCGCACTTATGATAGGCGTCGGTCTATACTGCCGCCGTCATGCCACCAACGTTGACGGATTCGTCCTCGGCGGCCGCTCGGTAGGCCCTTGGCTTACCGCATTTGCCTTCGGAACGTCCTACTTCTCTGCCGTTATCTTCGTCGGATATGCAGGACAGTTCGGTTGGAACTTCGGCGTCGCTTCGACCTGGATAGGTCTCGGAAACGCCTTCATCGGCTCGCTTCTCGCGTGGAACATACTCGGCAGGCGCACCCGTCTTATGACGCAGGAGCTGAACTCCAAGACGATGCCTGATTTCTTCGAGAAGCGCTACGGCTCAAAGGCACTCAAAATTGCCGCTTCCGCAATAGTATTCATATTCTTAATTCCCTATACCGCATCTCTCTACAACGGTCTCTCCAGCCTTTTCGGAATAGCATTTGACGTTCCCTATTGGGCGTGCATTCTCGTTATGGCAGTGCTTACGGGACTTTACGTAGTATTCGGCGGATACATGGCGACCGCTATCAACGACTTTATTCAGGGTATCATAATGCTTGTTGGCATCGTTGTAGTAGTTGCTGCGGTGCTTATGCAGAACGGCGGACTTATCGGCTCTATGGAGGCGCTCGCGCTCTCCGAGAACGGCGGTTGGGAATACACGGCGTTCTTCGGTCCCGATCCGCTCGCTCTCTTGACAGTTGTCCTTCTCACCTCGCTTGGCACTTGGGGACTTCCTCAGATGATAGGTAAGTTCTACTCTATCTCCAACGAGGCGGCTATCAGAAAAGGCACTCTTATCTCCACCGTTTTTGCTATAATCGTCGCAGGCGGATGCTATTTCCTCGGCGGATTTGGCAGACTTTTCGTAACTCCCGAGGAGGTAGCCGCAAAGGGATTCGACTCTATCGTTCCCTCCATGCTCTCTACCCTCTCACCCTACATAATCGGAATAGTTATCGTGCTGGTGCTCTCGGCATCCATGTCAACTCTTTCCTCGCTCGTTCTCACCTCGGCTTCTACGCTCGCGCTTGACGTTTTCGTTCCTTTCTCCAAGAAAGAAGTATCCGAGAAGAAAAAGCTCCTTCTTGTGCGTATCCTTATAGTGTTCTTCATAGTCCTCTCGGCTGTTATCGCAATACTCAAGGATACCGTATGGTCGGATTTCGTATTCATCGCACAGATGATGGGCGTATCCTGGGGCGCTCTTGCGGGCGCATTCCTCGCCCCCTTCCTCTACGGTCTGTATTGGAAGAAGGCTACAAGACCTGCGGTCTGGGCATCATTCGTGTTTGGCGTTGGAATTATGATATTCCAGCTCGTAATATCCTTGGCAAAGATCTCTCTCCCGGGAGCCTTCCTCGGATTTGTATTTAAGAACTCTCTCTCTTCAGGCGTCTGCGCTATGCTCGGCGGACTTATTATAGTTCCCGTCGTTTCTCTGCTCACACAGAAGCGCAAGCCCGACGGCGTGGATAAGCTCTTTGAGTGCTACAAGGTTACTCACACAGTTCCCGCTAAGAGCTCTCTCAAAGAGGACTGATACAACAAACAACGAAATTTTAACTCTTTATATAAAGGCGGTTACATATTATGAAAAAGCTTATGTTGGGAAACGAGGCGGTCGCTCGCGGCATGCTTGAGGCAGGCTGTAGCATAGTATCCTCTTATCCCGGAACACCCTCAACAGAAATAACCGAGTATGCGGCGAAGTACGACGAGATCTACTGCGAATGGGCGCCTAACGAAAAGGTAGCCTGCGAGGTAGCCTTCGGAGCGGCTCTGGCAGGCGCGAGAAGCGCTTGCTGTATGAAGCACGTAGGACTTAACGTGGCGGCAGATCCGCTGTTTACTCTTTCCTATACAGGCGTCAACGGCGGTCTTGTTGTATGCGTTGCCGACGACCCCGGAATGCACTCTTCTCAGAACGAGCAGGACTCAAGACACTACGCAAAGGCAGCTAAGCTTCCTATGCTTGAGCCCTCGGATGCCGTTGAGGCTAAGGAATTCACAAAGCTCGCATTCGCTCTTTCCGAGGAATACGACACTCCCGTTATCCTCCGCACCTGCACGAGAATAGCTCACTCCCAGTGCAGCGTAGAGCTTGAAGAGCCCGTGGCGGCAGTAAAGAAGGAATACGTAAAGAACCCCCAGAAATACATAATGGCGCCCGCAAACGCTATCCGCAAGCACCCCGTAGTTGAGGAGAGAACGGCAAAGCTTGTCGCTCTCGCCGAAAAGACCGAGCTTAACAAGGTCGAGTACGCCGAAGGCTCTTCACTCGGAATCATCACCTCGGGAACCTGCTATCAGTACGTCAAGGAGCTTTACGGAGACAGCGTGTCTGTGCTCAAGCTCGGACTTGTAAATCCCCTTCCCACAAAGCTTATCCTTGATTTTGCTTCCCGCGTTGACAGACTCGTGGTCATTGAGGAGCTCGATCCCGTTATAGAAAACCACTGCAAGTCTCTCGGTCTTAGCGTTGACGGAAAGAACATCTTCCCCATCTGCGGCGAGTTCTCTCAGTCGCTTATCGCTAAGGTGATGGGACTTGAAGCAAAGGAATATGTTCTCCCCGAGGAGAGCGCTCCCGTCCGTCCTCCCGTAATGTGCGCAGGCTGTCCTCACAGAGGTCTCTTCTACGTTCTCGCAAAGAAGAAGATAACCGTGCTTGGAGACATCGGATGCTACACTCTCGGCTCTGCCGCTCCGCTTAACGCTATCGACTCTGTTCTCTGCATGGGCGCGTCGGTATCCGGACTTCACGGCTTTAACAAGGCGTCTGGCGCTGAGGCGGCAAAGAAGGCAGTCGCAGTCATCGGAGACTCCACCTTTATGCACTCGGGCATGACCGGACTTGCTAACATCGCCTATAACGGCACAAATTCCACCGTCATCATCGTTGACAACTCTATCACGGGTATGACGGGACATCAGCAGAACCCCACCACAGGATATAACATCAAGGGCGATCCCGCGACAAAGATAGACCTTGAGGCTCTCTGCCACGCGCTTGGCATCAACAGAGTTCGCGTAGTAGATCCATACGACCTCAAGGCTACCGAGAAGGCTATCGTTGAGGAGATAGCGGCAGACGAGCCGTCTGTTATCATCTCCCGCAGACCTTGCGCACTTCTCAAGTACGTCAAAGCTAAGCCCGCCCTCACGATAGATGCCGACAAGTGCCGTACCTGCAAGGCTTGTATGAAGCTTGGCTGTCCCGCTATCAGCATCAAGGACGGCAAGGCAGTTATTGATGCTACCCTTTGCGTAGGCTGCGGTATCTGTCAGCAGCTCTGTGCTTTCGGAGCAATAGGAGGTGGCGAAAATGAGTAATAACACCAAGAATATTATGATAGTCGGCGTTGGCGGTCAGGGCTCACTGCTTGCAAGCAAGCTGCTTGGCAGACTTCTTTGCAACGAGGGATATGACGTAAAGGTATCCGAGGTGCACGGAATGAGCCAGAGAGGCGGCAGCGTTGTTACCTACGTCCGCTACGGCGACAAGGTATATTCCCCCATCATTGATAAGGGCGAGGCAGACTTTATAGTTTCATTTGAGAAGCTTGAGGCACTTCGCTACGCGCCTTATCTGAGAAAGGGCGGAAAAATAATAGTCAACTCCCAGGAGATAGACCCGATGCCCGTTATTACGGGTGCGGCTGAGTATCCTCACGAGGCGCTTGAGCATCTCTCAGCTCTCGGAGTTGACGTTGACTGCATCGACGCGCTCACTCCCGCGCTTGTGGCAGGCTCGGCTAAGGCTACTAACATCGTTCTCATGGGCCGTCTCTCCAAGTGCCTTGACATAGACCAGGACAAGTGGATAGCCGCGCTCAAGGAGAGCGTTGCTCCTAAGTTTGTTGAAATGAATATCAAAGCTTTCGAGCTCGGAAGAGCCTGAGAGGATAAATCACTCTACAGCAACCAAAAGAAAGAAGGGATACCCAAATGGAAAAGAGAAAGTATTATCAGCCGGAGATCGAAACTATGCCGGTTGAGGAGATCAAGAAATTACAATCCGAGAAGCTCGTGAAGCAGGTACAGCACGTTTACGCGCACGTTCCCTACTACCGCGACCTTATGGACAAGAAGGGCGTTCGCCCCGAGGATATTCACGGAATTGAGGATCTGCACAAGCTTCCCTTTATCGAGAAATCCGATCTTCGCGAGACCTATCCCTACGGTATGCTTGCTGTTCCGCTTGAGGACTGTGTGAGAATTCAGTCAACCTCAGGTACTACGGGCAGACGAGTTATCGCTTATTACACTCAGAACGACATAAATCTTTGGGAAGATTGCTGTGCTCGCGCGCTTATCGCCGCAGGCGCAGATAAAGAGGACGTAGTTCAGGTAAGCTATGGCTACGGACTTTTCACAGGTGGCTCAGGACTTCACGGCGGCTCTCATAAGGTTGGCTGTCTCACTCTTCCCATGTCCTCAGGCAACACCGAGCGACAGATACAGTTTATGACCGACCTCAAGGCTACAGTCCTCTGCTGCACTCCCTCTTACGCCGCTTACATAGGCGAGAGCCTCAAGGAAATGGGCTACACCCCCGACACTATTCCGCTCAAGGCAGGCATCTTCGGCGCTGAGCCTTGGACGGCATCTATGCGCAAGAACATTGAGGAGACACTCGGCATCAAGGCTTACGATATCTACGGACTTACCGAGATCTCAGGCCCCGGCGTATCCTTTGAATGCTCCGAGCAGGGCGGTATGCACGTCAACGAGGACCACTTCATCGCAGAGATAATCAATCCCGAAACAGGCGAGCCTCTCCCCGACGGTGAGAAGGGCGAGCTCGTATTCACATGTCTTGACAAGGAAGCATTTCCGCTTCTCCGCTACCGCACGAGAGATATATGCGTGCTTAACCGCACTCCCTGCTCTTGCGGAAGAACTCACGTTCGTATGTCGAAGCCTATGGGCAGAAGCGACGATATGATGATAATTCGCGGCGTCAACGTATTCCCCTCTCAGATAGAGGCAGTGCTTCTCAACGAGGGCTTCTCGCCCAACTATCAGATAAAGCTCGGCAGAGTCAACAACAACGACACCTTTGACGTTTACGTAGAGCTTCCCCCCGAGCAGTTTGACGACTCGGTCAAGAATATCGCCGCTAAGGAAAGCGCTCTCAAGGACGCTCTCCGCAATATGCTCGGTATCGGCCCTGCCGTTCACCTCGTAGCTCCCAAGACCATCGCTCGAAGCGAGGGTAAGGCTGTGAGAATTATCGACGAGCGCAAGCTCCACGATTGATGCACCTAAAGAAAGGAGAAATAATATGGGAATCAAACAGGTATCCGTATTCGTAGAAAATAAAAAGGGATCTCTCCACGAGATCACCGATCTTCTCGCAAAGGCAAACATCGACCTTCGCTCTATGTGCATCGCAGACACCAGCGATTACGGCATCGTCCGTATGATCGCTGACGACTCCGAAAAAGCAATGAGAGTGCTTAGCGAGGCAGGACACACCGCCAATATCCGCGAGGTAACCGCATTCGCCGTTCCCGACGAGCCGGGCGGACTTGCAAAGGCGCTCAATCTGCTTGAGAGCAACGGCGTTAACATCGAATATCTCTACGCGCTCGTTACGACCGAGACAGATAAGGCGTACACCGTGCTCCGCACCGACGACAGCGCTAAGGCAGAGGCAGTTCTCGCCGCAAGCAACATTGAGCTTCTCGACGAGAATCATATATAATTGAATGATAAAAACCGCAGGCGAACGCCTGCGGTTTTTGTTTATGTTCTTTTTAGCACCTTGCCCAAGGCAAAGCAGATAAGGAATGCGGCTATGTCCACCACCGCGATGGTAGGTCCTACGGGTGTTGAGGCGAGTATCGCCACTATAATTCCAAAGATCGCGCAGGTCGTGGATATGCACGCTGAAAGCAGAACCGTTCCCTTAAAGGTTCTCGTGAGGCGCATTGCCGCAAGTGCGGGAAAGATTATGAGCGCCGAGGTCAGAAGCGAGCCGACGAGATTCATCGCAAGCACGATGATCACCGCCGTTATCACGGCTATAATAAGGTTATAGAACGACGCTCTGACACCGCTCGCCGAGGCAAAGCTCTCGTCAAACGTAACCGCGAATATTCGGTTGTAGAGCAACACGAAGAGCGCTATTACCACAATAGACAGCACGAGGCATATCGCAACCTCAAGCCTTGAGAGAGTTATTATTGAGAATGAGCCAAATAGCGTACTGCAAACGTCTCCAGCCACGTTACCCGAGGTCGAGAACAGGCTCATAAGAAGATATCCAACCGCCAAAGCACCCGCCGAGAGCATTGCTATCGCGGCGTCTCCCTTAATTTTCGTGTTCTGCCCCGTTTTGAGAAGCAGGATAGCGCATATCACGGTTATCGGGAGAACGATGAGCATATTGTCGGTTATATTTATAACAGTCGCTATCGCAAGCGCGCCGAATGCGACGTGCGAAAGTCCGTCTCCGATAAACGAGAAGCGCTTAAGCACGAGCACCACGCCGAAAAGCGAGGAGCAGAGCGCTATCAGAGTACCCGCGATAAGCGCGTACCACGTAAACTCATATGAGAAGTACTCGGCAAGCATTTCAAAGGCTTTCATGCGTGCTCACCTCCCATAAGGCACTCCGCGCGGTAATCCTCTACCGAGCCAAAAAAGCGAGGCTCTTTGCCCATGAGCAGCACCGAGGTGGCATCGCGGAGCGCGTTCTCTATATCGTGAGTTACCATTATGACCGTAACTCCCGTATGTCTGTTGAGATGCTCAATAAGAGAATAGAGAGATGCCGACGCTGACGGATCAAGCCCCGAAACGGGTTCATCGAGCAGAAGCACCTTCTTTGCGGCACAGAGCGCACGCGCAAGCAGAACTCTCTGTTGCTGTCCGCCCGAGAGATTGCGATAGCTCTCGTCGGCAAGCTCGTATATTCCCATCATCTTCATATTCTGCTCTGCCTCAAGTCGCTCAAGCCTGCCAAAAAAGGCACGCTTGCCAAGTCCCGAGACGCATCCCGATAGCACCACCTCGCGCACCGAGGCGGGAAAGTCCTTCTGCGCCTCGCTCTGCTGAGGCAGGTATCCTATATCCTTACGCGTCAAGCCGTCTCCGAGAATTATACTGCCCGAGCTTACGCTCTTTAGCGCAAGCAAGGTCTTAATAAGCGTGCTTTTACCCGAGCCGTTGTCTCCGAGTATGCACAAATAATCGCCCGCGCTGACCTCAAAATTCAAGCCCTCGCAAACGAGCCGTCCCTCGTATCCGAGCGAGACGTCCTTACAAATTATCTGAGCCATTTATTTTTCCTGTTCTCCTGTTCCAAGCGCTTTTTTAAGCGCCTTCAGATTATCTTCCATTACCGAGAGATAGCTGATGCCCTCGGCTATCTGCTTTTTGTTCACGCTCTGAAGCGAGTTAAAAACTATTATCTCTCCCCCGCCCTGTCTTGACGACGAAAGCACAGTCATTGCAAGCGCTCGGTCAGAGCTTTCTGTTACCGCAACGGCAGAAAGTGAGTGCGCCTCAGCTTCCTTTATAAGCCTTAGTACCGTCTCAAAATCCGCGTCCGCGTCTGCGCTACAGCCCTCAAATGCGGCTGCATATTCTATTCCGTAGTCCTCAAGCAGATAAACAAACGGAAATCTGTCGCAGAAGAGCAAAAATCGCTCCTCTTGTGCAATACTCTCTACCGCCTTTTTATATTCACCGTCAAGAGCGTCAAGTCTTTCTATGTATTTTTTCGCATTCTCTGCATAGGTCTCCGCTCCGTCCTCATCAAGCGCCGACACTTCCTCTGCAAGTGCCTTACAAGCCGCCTTTGCATTGTTAAGTGAGAGCCAGATATGCTCGTCAAGCGTGCCGTGGTTATGCCCCTCGTGGTCATGATGCTCGTGGCCGTGTCCGCCGTGTGAATGCCCTTCTGACGCTGAGGATATGTTGTGAAGCTCCACGCCCTCGCATTTTGAAAGCTCTACCCTCACTATATCTTTATTATCCGAGCGCTCAAGCGCCTCGCTCACCCACCTGTCCGACTCACCGCCGAGATAAACTATCATATCAGCCTTTGATATCGCCAGAATGTCAGCGGCTGTCGGCTCATAGCTGTGAGGGTCTGTTCCGTTCTGTATGATAAGCGAAAGCTCTATTTTCTCACTATCACCGATTATCTCACGAAGCCAATCGTACTGAGGGAACATGGTGCAGAGTATCGTTATCCTGCCGTTATCCTCGCTCTTGCGACCGCCACAACCAAAGCAACAGAAAAGCGCGCAGAGGACAAGCAAAACAGCGCAAAAGCGCAACAAAGCTCTGCTCATTCGTTACCCCCAAGCTTGCACTCGGCGCAATTTCCAAAGAGCAAAGTCTCTTCCTCGCTGACCGAGAAGCCCTTTACCTTATTCACCTGCTCAAGCAGTGCGCTTGAGGTGGCGCGGTCAAGGTGAAGTATCTTTCCGCACTGCAAGCACTTGAGGTGCAGATGGGTGCGGCAGTGGTCGTCCGCGATAATGCGGTAGAGAAATCGGCGGCTTCCCTCGCCCGAGAAGCGATGCACCTTCTTTTCCTCCACAAGCCCCGTCATAAGCCTGTAAACCGTACTGCGCCCGGGAGCATTCTCTCCCTCGCTCTCGCACAGATGTTCAACTATCTCGTCAACCGTGTATGAGCTGTCGCTGTTCCTCTCAAGAAAATCAAGCAGCAGCTTTTTCTGTTCGGTGTTGTATCTTGCCATTTCAAGTCTCCAATTTGAGAATTATTCTCAATTATTATACACAAAATCTCTTTTCTTGTCAAGGGCTTTATCAAAAAAAGCGCCTTGACAGAAGGCGCAATATATGGTATCATTTATGTATGAAGAACGCTTTTTACAAAAGGAGCTATATATGAATTTTTCTATGAATATCAAAAAGCTGAATGACAAGGCTACCCTGCCCGTGTATTCCTCTGAGTTTGCCGCAGGCGCTGACCTCTATTCCTGCCTTGAATGTGAGGTTACTATCGCCCCGGGAGCGACAAAGCTCATTCCTACGGGGCTCGCTATGGCTATACCCGAGGGGCTCGTAGGCCTTATCTATGCCCGTAGCGGTCTCGCCTCTAAAAAAGGGCTCGCTCCTGCCAATAAGGTAGGCGTTATAGATAGCGATTACCGTGGTGAGATAATGGTGGCTCTCCATAATCACGGCTCTGCCCCTCAGACAGTCGGACACGCCGAGAGGATCGCGCAGATAGTCTTTACTCCCTATCACGCCGCTGATTTCAACCTCGTTGACGACCTTGATTCCACCACCCGCGGTGCAGGCGGTTTCGGCTCAACGGGAAATAAGTAGGACGCGTTTTTCAACCTTTCTTAGAAGAAAGCCTGCTGCAAGCAGCGACGAGTTTTGCGTTTTTGCAAGCAAAATGCAAAACGTCGTTCAGAGCCAAAGAACTTGAATGAAGGGAAAGCTTGAGTGAAACTCTGCCACGTGCAAAGTTTTTGCTCAAGCTTTTTTTAAAAAGCTTGCGGAATACAGCGGCAGAGCCTTGGTCGCTCGTCGCAACGAGCGAAATCTCCTAAACGGCGTTTTCTTTTTACAAAGCTTTTTCTTTTGCGCCTTGTGTGTCAAAAGAAAAAGCGTTATCGACGAAGAACGATCTTTAAATTAGGAGAACGGACGACCGATGGTCGCCCCTACGGGTTTGTGCGGTATTTGATGCTTTGTCGG
>CALCTA010000062.1 GCA_937893945.1 uncultured Clostridia bacterium
CCCTCCCAAAAGTTCGACTCGCTTCGCTCGCTCAGGATGACTTGCTGAAATAGATATGGATTTAATTTTATAAAAAACGGGAGGATAATATCCTCCCCTACAGATGATTTTAAAGTAATCTTAATCAAAAAGCACCTTTCGTGAAAACGAAAGGTGCTTTCTTTGTGTGTTTTACATAACTATCTCAACGGTGTGCTCCTTGCCGTCGCCGAAGAGCTTGATCTCGCTACCCGCGAGAACGCCGTCAACGGTTACCGACGAAGCGCCGCTCTGCTTGCCGCCTGGGTTCTTTACGGTTACGAGGTATGTATCTCCTCTGAACTTACGGCGGAAGCTGATCTCCTTCCAATCCGCAGGGATACAGGGATTCAGCGTGAAGCTGTCGTAAGAGGGATGGAAGCCGCACATATACTGTGTAATAGCTCTGAACATCCAGCCCGCAGTACCTGTTACCCAAGCAAAGAGAGTCTCGCCCTTTCTGGGGTTATCGGGACCGAAGTACATATTCGTCAGCGCGTAAGGCTCACAGCCCGAATGCTCGGTGGGGTTGGTCGCGCTGTCGGGGAGTATCTTCATCATATCCTCATACGCCTTGTCGCCTCTGCCGAGCAGGCAGTCCGCAACTATCTTGAAGGTACCGCCGTGGCAGTAGGGAGTACCGTTCTCCCAGATGCCGGGAACGAAGGAAGTAAGCCTACCTATTCTGTTATTGAACTTCGTGTAGGTGGGGAAGAGAGTAAGAGGACCGTAGTCGGAGTTGAGGTATTTCTCAACAGATTCCATACACTTCTCGCGTCTCTCGCCCTCAGCAACGCCCGAAAGGATAGACCATGTCTGGCTGTTAAGGTAGATCATACCCTCTTTTTCCTCGTGAGAGCCTACCTTCTCGTTGTAGTCGTTGATAGCCGCGAGATACCACTCGCCGTCCCAAGCCTCTGCGTTTATAGCCGCCTTCATACGAGCCTCGCGCTCCTTCATCTCGGCAACGATAGCTTCATCGTGGAGAATGTTTTGAGCGATCTCGGCAACGTTCTGCAGACCGTAGCAGAGCGCGATAGAGGTCCATACGCTCTCGCCCTTGCCCTTAAGACCTGTCATATTGAGCGAGTCGTTCCAGTCGCCGTCGCGTGAGTGGACAAGTCCGTGCTCGCCGATATCATCACTTGCGAAGCGAACTGCGGTAAGGATATGCTCCCAAACGCTGTCCTCTCCCTCGTCAAGATACTTTACCTTTTCGTTAAGGAAGTCGAAGTCGCCTGTTTCCTTAAGGTAAGCGTTGACTGTGGGGGCGATCCAGGTAGGACCGTCGGAATATACGTGGTGGTCAAGTGGCAGCCAGCCGCGAACGCAGCGACCGTCGGAATACTCGTACATAAGAGTTTCAAGGATCTTGCCCTTTGCAAGCTCCTTGTCGAAGGATGCAACTGCCCACGCGTCCTGAAGCTGATCGCGGAAGCCCTTACCCGTATCACGTCCGACCTCAGCGCAGAGAGATACCTGCTGCTTGAGCCAGTAGTTTGCGAAGTTATTTATCTTTTCTTCAGGGGTGTTTACGAAAATATCAGCGGCAAGTGTCTGCTTTCTTTCAAGGAGTGCCTTAAATTCAGCATCAATGTTGCCGGGAGCGAAGATAGCCTCTGCAAACGCCTTAGCGGTAGCCATATTGTCGCAGCAGCCGATAAGTACGTGGATGGTCTTGCTCTCGCCTGCGCCAAGCTCTACAGAATGCTCAAACGCGCCAACCATCTGCTCGCAAGCGGCGTAGCTGTTTGAAAGCTTGCCTGCTTCAACTGCCTTGGGCATACGAACGTCGCCGTAAACTCCGAGGAATGCTCTCTTGGATGTGTCAAAGCCGTCGGGATCTACGTCTGTAGCCATAAAGCCGTTGAACCAATCGTGAGGCTTCTCCATAGCGTCGTTGTGGCAGAGGATCACGTTGCCGTCCTTCTCGCCATAGACGTAGGAGTTGTAGTCGCTGTATCTCTGATAGCCCTCAAGCTGAAATTCAGCAAAAGAGAAGAGCTTGAGAGACTTGGGCTCTGCCGAGACGTTTTCAAGAGTGATAGTCCAGATCTCCGCAGGGTCGGAGTTGTTTACGAATACCTTAGCGGTAGCAACGACACCGTCGCACTTGCTCGTGATTATAGAGTATCCGAGACCGTGAGTACAGCTGTAGTCCTCAACGGGAGTTTTGCAGGGATACCAGCCGGGGTTGAAGGTCTTGCCGCTGTTCATATCCTTTACGTAGAAATAGCGGTTTCCGTCGCGGATGACAGAGCATCTGCCCTTGCCCTCTGCGTCAATATAGGACTGCGCGCGCACGCCGTAAGCGCCAACGCCGCCGCCAAAATTGTTGATACCGCTGAGAATTCTTGAATTCCAGACGTAGTTGAGAAGAGGTCTCTGCGGATTTGTGGTAGTAACGACGTACTCGTTACCGCCCTTGAAATAGCCTGTGTTGATCATAGCCTTTACCTTTCTGAAATGGTTATATTTTTACTTTTTTAATTTTCTTTATTTCCACTCTGCCGTAGAGAAGAGCAGATAGTGGTCGGAGTGTCCGTTGGGAAGATTGCTTGGCTCTCCAAAGCTCCAGAAGTCCTTGCTGTAGATAATGTTATCTATAGTCGTACCGTCCTCAAAGGTGGGGAGCGCATCAGAGCCGTAGTTTACTATCTCAGCGCCGTCAAGGTCGTTGTAGAAGGGAAGGAAGTTTGTAACGTTGAAGTCGCCCGTAAGGATATAGTCGCTACTCTCCTTGAGTATGACAGATATCTCCTCAAACTGCTTGTCCCAGAGCGTCTGAGACTCGTAGGACATATGTGTAACGAAGAAGTTTACTTCTTTGCCTACAACGTCGATCACTGCGTGTCCGAGCACTCGCTGCTCCTCACTTCCCGAGTAGAGCTTGGTGGCTTCACTTGAAATGATGGGGTAGCGCGAGAGTATGCCAAGTCCGTACTCGCCGCCGTCGTGGTTTATTGCCTTGAAAAATACGTAATACTCAAGTCCCGATGCCTTAGAGAGCTTTCTCATGGTGTTCTGGCTTCCCGAGCGATTGACGTATTGGTCGACTTCCTGAAGTCCGACGATGTCAAGTCCCTGATCCTTTATGTCCTTTCCGAGTATAGAAAGATCGTGGTCAACGTTTCTGCCGTTGGCTATGTTGTAAGTGCCTATCTTAAGCGAGGTAGGCATCTCCTGCTTTTCGGTGTTCATCTCGCTCTCCTTTTCGGTAGGCTTTTCTGTAGGCTTTTCGGTAGGCTTTTCAGTGGGGGTATCGGTAGGCTTCTCGGTCTCTTTTGCATCTGTAGCACTGTCAGTTTCATCGGCGTCTGCGGTATTGCAGGCGCAGGAGAGCAAGAGAAGTGAGAGAAGCAAAAATATTGATATAAATCTTTTGAAAAATCTCATATCAGTTCCTTTCGGCGTTTCTCTGAATGGTTTCTATAAAGCCTGTTCCGTTGAAGATAGTGTATCCAAACATGCGCTCGCCTGTTCCCGTAGGCTCCATGCCCTCGCCTAACGTTCCTTTTTTCTCAATATTCATAGGCACGGGGTTTATGAGTATCGTCTTTATCGAGTATTTGTCATCATCCTTTATGTAAGACGGGAAGCTTATCGGCAGTACCTTTTTCTTGTCCTTGAAGTCAAAGATGAGAGTGAATTTGTTGTTCCTCGGGTGCTTGGTATATACAAGCTCGGTCTTTGAGAGGAAAGACATTGTCGAGAGCGTCTTTGTGGCTGTGGCATAGCGCACGAAGTAGGTGTATCTTCCTGCCGTGAGCGTGAAGTCTATTTCGTCGCGGTCTGCCCAGGAGAGAGATTTCCAGAAGCCGCGCTTGAATTCAAGGCGGTATTTCTTTTCCTTGCAGAGCTTTTTGAGCTTCTTTACGAACTTATGGCGCGCACGCGGAATGCGAGTGTTGATAAAGTAAAGAACGGTGGTTAGTATTATGGTAACGACGGTAGCGATAAGCTCTCCGCTGAAGAACCAAAAGGCAAATGCAACAGTCGCAACCACGAAAAGCTGAAAGAATATGAGAAACGCAACCATTGATTTTGCTAAGAAGTTGTTGAATTTTATAAGTCCCGGACGGTATTTCTTCTTGACACCGTAGGTGCGGTAGAGAGGGATGTCGCCGTAGACTACGTTCGTTACCTCTTTTTCGGTCTCGGTCTTGATCTCTTTTGCCCTGCCTTCATTCTTGTTAAGGTTGTTGTTCATATTCCCCTCCAAAAACTTGTTATACATATATATAATAGCACAAGACCGTACAAAAAGCAATATTTTTTGAGTATTTTGCTGTTAAATTAAGAAGATTACGGACTACTCATCCACCGCAAGCCTAGTCGCTTGCGACAAGATTCCCTCACAAGGGAAGGCTTTTGGTAAGATTGCGCCAAACAAAGCGGGATGGGAGACTCATCTCCTACAGGTAAATATAAAGGTAACAATTAAATCCGTAGGGGCGAACTGCGTTCGCCCGCGGGCG
>CALCTA010000063.1 GCA_937893945.1 uncultured Clostridia bacterium
AATTGTTACCATAAAATCATCGCCTGTAGGGGAGCATTCCATATGCTCCCGAAAAAGAAAGGGCGAATATGGAATCCGCCCCTACGGGTTTGTGCGATATTTAGTATTTTATTTGTAGGTGAGGGGTCTCCCCTCCTGTCGCAAACACTCTAAAAAATGCGAAAGGCTATCCCTTTTTCAAGGGATAGCCTTATTTTGTAAGGAGAATCAGGTCTCCTCTTTTTTCTCTGCGGAATGGCAATGGCAGTTCATGGCACAACCTGCGCAACTGCCTCCGCACGAGCTTTTGCCCTTCTTCCTATCTCTGATGATAGTGAAGATCGCCAGAGCGACGATCGCTCCGAGGACAATGCAAACAAATATGGTAGGTAGGTATTGAATCATTTTAATCAGTTTCCTTTTTAAGCTTTTTTAGCAAGACTACCTGCTTCCTTGTAAGGCTTAAAGAGCATAAAGAGCATAAACGCGACGAGTGCTGCCGACACTACAAGTCCTATGATACTGAGGACGCTTACTGTAAACGCGCCCGTAACGAGAAGGACGAGATTATAAGCAATCAGCGAGATCGCATAAGCGAACGCACACTGATAAAGAATTGCAAATGCGGTCCATTTCCAGTTGTTCATCTCTCTCTTGATAGCGCCCATTGCCGCAAAGCAGGGTGCGCAGAGAAGATTGAATATCAGGAAGGAAAGTCCGCTTGCCGCGCTGAATGCCGCGCCTATTTCATGAATATCTCCGAATACGATTCCGAGAGAAGCAACTATGTTCTCCTTAGCAACAAGTCCGGTCGCGGAAGCAACAACAGACTGCCAGTTGCCCCAGCCAAGAGGCTCAAATGCCCAGGCAAAGAGGTTGCCGATAACTGCAAGGATACTGTGCGAGACCTCCTCGTCCGAGAGCATACGGAAGCTTCCGTCAACGAAGCCAAAGTAGGTTGCAAACCAAATTACAATAGTA
Organism: uncultured Clostridia bacterium; assembly: GCA_937893945.1. Taxonomy (GTDB): domain Bacteria; phylum Bacillota; class Clostridia; order Oscillospirales; family CAG-272; genus HGM12713. The sequence goes on from CALCTA010000063.1 coordinate 961, forward strand.
GAAAGAAGTATAACGGTTCCCGCCTTCTTGATAAAGGACCAACCGCGATCCCACATCGAGCGCATTACGTTGCCGAAGGTGGGCATATGGTATGCGGGAAGCTCCATAACGAAGGGCGCAGCCTCGCCCGAGAAGAGCTTGGTCTTCTTAAGCATTATTCCCGACATAACTATGGCGAAGATGCCAAGGAAATAAGCCACGGGAGCTACCCACCAAGCACCGCCGAATACTGCCGCAGCCATCAGCGCGATGAAGGGGAGCTTTGCTCCGCAGGGGATAAACGTCGTGGTGATTATAGTCATACGGCGGTCGCGCTCGTTTTCTATAGTGCGGCTCGCCATAATTCCGGGAACACCGCATCCCGTACCTATAAGTATCGGAATGAAGGACTTGCCCGAAAGACCGAACTTGCGGAAAAGCTTATCCATAACGAATGCAATTCTCGCCATATATCCGCAAGCCTCAAGGAATGCAAGGAAGATAAAGAGCACGAGTATCTGCGGAACGAATCCGAGGACCGCACCAACGCCGCCGACGATACCGTCAAGCACGAGTCCCGAGAGCCAAGCAGGAGCGTTCTCAAGCCATGAGCCAACTATAACAGGAACACCCTTTACCCAAATTCCGTAGCCCTCAGCCGACGGATCGGGCTCTGTAAATCCGTAATAGGAGAGGATAGCAAAGGCTTTCTTAAGCTCAGCACCCGTCGAGGTCGCCTCCTCTTCCTTGAGCGTTTCCTCATCTACGAGTATGTATTCAAACTCAGCTCCGTCGGGAACGACAGCCACAGCCGCGCCGAATATAAGCTCAGTCCTTTCGGCATTAAAGCCTTCGCTCTCACTGTCAAGAGCCTCTCTGAGCGCTTCAGATACCGTCTCATCGCCAATACTGTCGATATATCCGTTGACTATAGCAGAAGCTTCTCCGTATTCCTCGGCATCCTCGGCATAGCCGCCGTCGATACCAAACAGGTGAAATCCGTCGCCGAAAAGTCCGTCGTTGGTCCAATCGGTTACCCAAGTTCCTACGGTAGTTACCGAAATATAGTAAACCAAGAACATGATAAGCGCGAATATGGGAAGCGCGAGCCATCTGTTAGTTACCACTCTGTCTATCTTATCAGAGGTGGTCATCTTGCCCTTGTTCTTTTTCTTGTAGGAGTTTTGTACGATGCCCGTGATATAAACGTATCTTTCGTTGGTGATGATGCTCTCGGCGTCGTCGTCGAGCTCCTCCTCAACCGCCTTTATATCTTTCTCGATGTGAGCAAGCTTCTCGGGAGAAAGTCCGAGCGTCTCAAGAGCTCTCGCATCACGCTCGAATATCTTTATGGCGTACCATCTCTGCTGCTCGTCGGGCTGATCGTGGACTGCCGCCTCCTCGATATGAGCCAGCGCGTGCTCAACAGTACCCGAGAAGATGTGCGTAGGAACTATACTTCCCTTCTGTGCCGCCTCGATAGCAGCCTCAGCCGCCTCCATAATGCCTGTTTCCTTAAGCGCGGATATCTCAAGCACAGGGCATCCGAGAGCATGTGAAAGCTTCTCTATATCTATCTTATCACCGTTTTTGTTTACTATATCCATCATATTGATGGCGACCACCACGGGAATACCAAGCTCCATAAGCTGTGTGGTAAGATAGAGGTTTCTCTCGAGATTAGTTCCGTCAACGATATTGAGTATCGCGTCAGGCCTTTCACCAACGAGATAATTTCTTGCCACTACCTCCTCAAGCGTGTAGGGAGAAAGCGAGTAGATTCCCGGAAGGTCGGTGATAGTGATATCACTGCGCTTCTTGAGCTTTCCCTCTTTCTTCTCTACCGTAACTCCGGGCCAGTTTCCAACAAACTGATTAGATCCTGTAAGCACGTTAAACAAAGTTGTTTTTCCAGAGTTAGGATTGCCCGCAAGAGCAATTCTGTAGTTCTGCGTTGCCATTTCCGTTAGCCTTCTTTCTTTTAGTTTTTAATAAACGGTCGGTTGGTTAGCCTGTGCTAACTCTCGTGCGTAAATCAAAGGGGCTTTGCCCCATTGTTTTTTATTCAGTCTCCACCATCTCGGCATCTGCCTTGCGGAGTGAAAGCTCGTAGCCTCTTACGGTTATCTCTATAGGATCTCCGAGGGGAGCAAATTTGCGAACGTATATCTCAACGCCCTTGGTTATTCCCATATCCATGATCCTGCGCCTTATAGCGCCCTCGCCGTGAAGCTTTACGACCTTTACGGTCTCTCCGATCTTAGCGTCTCTGAGTGTTTTCATTTGAATGTTCCTCCACGATAAGTTGTGCGAGTTAGCCTCGGCTAACTGAGAATATTATATCGCTATTTTCCTATTTTGTCAACAACTTTTGTGCATATTTTTTCTAAAAAATCAAATTTTGTTAAAGCGCACGGCATTATCCAAAAACATTCGTGCAATTTTTGTGCATTTTTCACAATCAGCATTCAAACTTCATAAAATAAAAGGGCTAAAGCTCTTTACAAAAGCCCTAAACTGTGTTATAATCATAATAGTAATTATTTGAAAGGAGGGATACGGATGTCGATACAGGAATCGGGCGAGATGTATCTTGAAACTATATATCTGCTTTCTAAAAAGGGCGACTGCGTGCGCTCTATAGACGTAGGCGAGCATATGGGATATTCAAAGCCGAGCGTAAGCCGAGCCATCGGCATACTTCGCCGCGGCGGATATATCGAGGTTGACAAGTCGGGACATATCTCTCTTACTGATGCAGGCCGCGAGCATGCTGAAAAGATCTTCGAGAGACACACTATCATCACAGAGTTCCTTGAGTCTCTGGGGGTTAACAGCGAGACTGCCGCTGAGGATGCCTGCAAGATGGAGCATATCATAAGCGACGAGTCGTTTATGGCTATAAAGCGCTTCTCCAAGAAGAAAAACGACTAAAATTGAATTTTTCAACACAGAAATTCCTTGACAGAGCGCGTGTTGTATGATACAATATTAAACGGGGTATCCAAGCGGACATCCCGTTTGATCTTTTTTAGCAGGTGTTGAAAATTTTAAGCTAAGGTAGGTAACTTTATAATGATAAAAAATTTCGACATATCCAATCTCGTGCTTGAGTCTCTTTACGACGTAAGGCGCACCAATCACGCGGCAGACACTACCGCAGAGGCTGTTGCGGCACATTGCGCGCTTATTATAAGAAAGAGTGGAAAATCAATATACAAGTCGGGTAAGAGCAGCTTTACCGCAAGCGCCGACAAGGTCATTTTCATCGCCAAGGGCACTCCCTACTCTATGAAGGTAGAGAAGGCAGGAGAATGCACCGTCGTCGAGTTTGACGTATCCGAGGAGCAGCTTTCCCGCGAGCTTGAGGGAGGCGGCATCTGCGAATATCAGGTTACGGGCGACAAGAGCATACAGAAGCTCTCCAAGAGCCTGCTTCAGTACTTCGGTCTGCGAGGCCCTGCATATTTCTCAAAATGTCTCTCCGAGCTTTACTCGCTAATTACACAGATATCCACCGTCCACGCCTACAACCATTCTCTTGCGGGCAAATACGGATTGATACACGCATCTGTTAAGTTCATAGAGGCGAATTACGCTCAGCAGGATCTCTATACGCCCATGCTTGCCGAGATGTCGGGCGTCGGCGAGACCTACTACCGCAACATCTTCCTTGCGGTATTTGATATGCCCCCCGCAAAATATATTCAGCTCTACCGCGTGGGCAAGGCAAAGGAGCTTTTGCTCAATACAAGCGCGTCTATCGAGGAGATAGCCGTCGCGGTCGGATTTGCAAACGCGTCTTACTTCTGTAAGGTGTTCAAAAATCTTACGGGTATGACTCCCTCGGAGTTTTCCCAGAAATGCGGTTCTCTCGGTTGATATTGCGACTAACTACAAAATTATAGAAAGTAAAGCTATGAAAATTCTTGCACTCGGAGATGTTGTCGGCTCAGAAGCCGTTGAGCATCTCAGAAAAAATCTTTGGAAGCAGCGCTCGGCTCTCGGCGCGGATCTTGTCGTAGTCAACGGTGAGAATGCCGCCGCTATATATGGCATAGGCATAGCAGACGCAAATGCTATTCTCGACGCGGGCGCTGACCTTATCACGCTTGGTAATCACGCCTTTAGCAAAAAGGAGATATTCACAATGCTCTCTGACTCAGAGCGCATCATAAGACCTGCCAATTATCCCCCGCTCTCGCCCGGAAGCGGATATACTATTATCAATATCGACGGTTGGCGCGTGCTTGCCATAAATATAATGGGAACGGCGCTTATGGAGTCGCTTGCCTGCCCTTTCGCTACGGTAGATCGCATACTCGAGCGTGAGGCGGGTGCGTATGATTTCGCGCTGATGGACATTCACGCCGAATCTACCTCTGAGAAGGTCGCCCTCGGATATTACTTTGACGGAAGGATATCGGTGATGTTCGGTACGCACACGCATATCCCCACGGCAGACGAGAAGGTGCTCCCTAATGGTAGTGGATATATCACAGACCTCGGAATGACAGGTCCTGTAAACAGCGTTATAGGCGCTGACTCAAGGACTGTTATTGAGCGATTCCGCACTAAAATAGGCGCAAGGCTCACAGTTCCGAGCGGAAATATCGAGGCACAGGGCGCGCTATTTGACCTTGACACCTCAAGCGGCAGAGTGCGCTCGGTAACGAGAATAAAATTCTGATAAACAAATAAAGGAAGCTATATGGATTCTTCTCTTAATTCCTATTCAAGCGCTTCTCTTGCGTATCTTGGCGACTGCGCTATTGAAATATGCGTCCGCGAGTATCTCGTGAGCGAGTGCGGATTTTCGTCCTCGGCAAAGCTCAATAAGGCGGCGCTTGACTTCGTGCGCGCTCCCAAGCAGGCAGAGGCTATGAAAAATATTCTTCCTATGCTCACAGAGGAAGAAGAAGCGGTCTTTCGCCGCGGAAGAAATATAGGACACACGAACACCCCGAAATCCGCAACAGTTTCTGAATACCGCGCGGCAACGGGAATGGAAGCGCTCTTCGGCTACCTCTGGCTTGCTAAAGCACACGAGCGTATGCGCGAGCTTTTCAGAGCGGCTTACAAACTTGACGAAGATAAAAATAATATATAAGCAAAAGGAAAGAAAGCTATGACAAATCCCGTAATCAAAATCACAGTACGCGACTTCGGCACTATGACTGCCGAGCTTTATCCCGAAAAGGCTCCCAAGACAGTAGCAAACTTTGTTCGTCTTGCAGAAGAGAATTTCTTTGAGGGACTTATCTTCCACCGTGTTATCAAGGGCTTTATGATACAGGGCGGCGGCTACACCGAGGATATGCAGGACAGAGAAACTGACTCTATCAAAGGTGAGTTCAAGGCTAACGGCTTTATGCAGAACGACCTCAAGCATACGCGCGGCGTTCTCTCTATGGCACGCACCTCTGACCCCAACTCCGCGTCCTCTCAGTTCTTCGTAATGCACAAGGACGCTCCTCACCTCGACGCACAGTACGCAGGCTTCGGTAAGCTCACCGACGGCTTCGACGTGCTTGACGCCATCGCTTCTACCCCCACGGGCAATTACGGCTGGTATATGCAGGACGTTCCGCGTACCCCCGTCGTTATCGAGAAGATAGAGGTAATAAGTAAGTAAAAACAGACACGTCATCTGGGTGTTATCCAATGACGTGTCCTTTTTATAAAACCGATACACAAAACGGTAGGGGCGACCCTCGAACCCCCTAATACATTAAAGCATCAACTTTCCCCGAAAGGCAAAAAACAACGCCACTACAAGCAGTAGTGGCGCTGTTTTTATATTACGTCAAGACTTAAAAATAGTTCCGTCAACGTTGTAAATAATAGTTCCGTCGTTGCAGGTAACTGTCAGGAAGTTGCCGGTTTTGCCCATATCGGGAACAGCACTTCCTATCTGAGACGATGAATAAGAAACGTTAAATTTCCAATCATCCTTCTTGCCTCCGAAGGTGATCTCAGAGAGATTTTCGCATCCGTCAAAGCTATCGCCATACGAGGACATCGTAGAAGCGTTAAGCTCGACGCCTGTAAGCTTTGTGCAACCCTTAAATGCCTTTGCTCCTAAGTTGATATTTTTCTCAGCAGAAGATACCGAGACAGCGGTCAAGGCAGTGCAACCCTCAAAGGCGGAGCTGCCAATTTTCTCAAGTGCGGAAAGATTGATAGAGGTCAGGCCTGAATTCTTGAAGGCTTCATCGCCTATCTCCGCAACAGCGGAGCCCGCTTCAAAGGAGATATTAAGGCTATCGGTGTCCGCAAACATTCTTTCGGGGATGACCGTAACGCCTGCACCGATCTTAACGTTGATGGGCTTGTCAGCAGAGGACACTCCCTTGAACATATCTTCTGCCTCTTCAAGAGCGGTTGCGTTGATAACAACATCCTCAAGAGCCGTACAACCCTCAAAAACAGAAGCTTCTATTTTTTTAACTGATGCGGGGATGATGACCTTTTTAAGAGCGGTGCATCCATCGAATGCTTCACTGTCGATCTTTGTTACTGCGAGACCGTCAAAGGTCGCGGGAATGGTAGCCTCAGTTATAGTCTTGTCTTTCACCGATACAACAACGTAAGTAGCGTCGCTTTTATCGTTTTTGGAGTAGACCTGAGCATACTTAAACACATCGTCTTCATACGAAGATCCGCATGAAGCAAAGCAAGCAAGAGATGACAAAATCAATACACCTACAAGCAAAAGGGATAATTTTTTCATAACTGTTCCTTCTTTCTTAAATTATATTTTGAAAGAGCAAATACAGCTTTTGCAGCACGTCTTCCAAAGTCATTATATCACCATTTCCAAGCTTTGTCAAGCACTTGACACGCTCAAAAGCAAAAAGATCTGTACTCGTTTGAGTACAGATCTTCTGATTATAAAGAAAAACATCTTCTTTCAAGAAATGCGATATCGACCACGATGATACAGATAGATTCTACCTTACCCATCGGCACGAGCTCGGCTCTTGCCGTAGCAACGTAAGGCGTGGGATTATAGTGCGTCTTGCTCGATATAGTTCCGCCGCCCGTGATATTGCCGAACATCTCGCCCCAACCACCCTCGTAATTCAGATATTCCTGGAAATCGTTGTAGTGGTTGTAGGTGTAAAACAGATACTTCTCGTTCGTATCGATGATCTTGTCTCCGTTGGCGTCAAATCTGCTATAGACTATCCTCGCCGCTCCCCTCTCTATCCTGCTTCCATTATTGTAAATAGCGGCAGTATACTTAGGATCGCAATCGGTTCCCGTAGTACCGATATCTATCTCATAATAGCGAAGACTTCCGCCGCATCCGCTGATGTCGGGAAGCTCGGGCTCATATGGGTACTTTGTTGTACTTCCGCTAAAGGCGGTGTGATTGACTCTAAGGTATTTGCCCCATATACTGCTATAAGGCTTTGCCTTTTTATTAGCGTCGTAGTTTGCGGGCACGTCGCCAAAGGCAAATACGTATGCCGCAACCTCCTCAAGCGTTATATAAGCGCCACCCCGATAGACACGGTTGACTATCTCGCCCTCGGAATTTACTATGTAATAAGCATTGCCGTCCTCGGAATAGATCGCCGAGGTATTTCTGACGAAAAGTCCGTCCTTCTTAGGACGCTCGTCGGCTATGCTCGGCTTCTGATCCTGATCGCTTATATCACCCGACATCAGTCCGTGAAGCGAGCGATAGTAGGAATCCCAATAGCTCTCGGCAGGCTCGTAGCTTGCGTAAAAGCGTGCTACGTCAACGCTCGCGTAAGGGTCGCTCTCGGGCTTGGGCGCTTCCTCGGGAAGCTTTATGGGCTCGTCGTCCTTTATTTCCTCATCAGTAGGCTTCTCGGTGGGAACCTCGGTCGGCTCATCTGTCGGTTCGTCTGTCGGCGCATCTGTCGGCTCGTTAGTGTCCTTTACGGTGCTGTCTGTAAAATCCTGCGTAGGCCTGCTGACGTCGTCGGTCAACAACGGCTCACCCGGCTGCAAAAGGTTGCAGGAGCAAAGCACCACACTTATAAGCAAGCAAAGGCAGATCAGCCTTGATATTCGTCCTTGAAACTTCATACTTTCTCCAAACGGTTAAATTTTAGTATTCAGACGCTCTCTACAGTCTTTTTCACTATATCGGCGTAGTCGCCAAGGTCAAGCGGCTCGGTGGTCTTGGGATACTCTCCGAACACAGTCTTGTAGTGGGACAGAGCCGCTACCGAGCTGCCAAAGAGAGACGGATGCGAGCGATCCTCGGTGTAAAGCTCGGCGTCGCTCTCGCTAAGGAGCGCCTTGAAGCACTCACCCACTCTTGAAAGTTCCGTGCCGTTCAGCTCGGCGCACTTTACGTAAGAGCCAATAATATCCTCGAACATCTGCTCGCTCGTCCAGAAATGCTCATCAAGCGTTTTGCTTCCGGTCTTTCTTCCCCAAGTCTCGTAAAGGATAGTTCTGTCCGCGCCCACAAGAGCCTTAAGCTCGCCTACGGCGCTGATAAATCTCTCCTCCGCAAGCAGAGGTCCGCAGCTATGCTCCTGCAAGAACAGAACGTCATAATGCTCGGTCTCGAGCAGCTCAAGGATCTTTGCGTTGTTCTCGTCGCCGCTCGCAAGGTTTTCATAAAGCTTTCTTCCGCCCTTTGTTACAGAATCCACCTCGACGTCCTTGCCGTTCGCGCGGCAGAGTTCCTCAAAAAGCTTAGGCATCTCGTGATAAAATGTATAGCTGTTGCCTATAAAAAGAATTTTCATTTTTGTCTCTCCTTATCTTCCCTCGTCTGCCGCACACTTGTTGAAGCGCTCGATAAGCGCTATCTCACGCGGATTGTAGGGACGAAGATTAGGACGGAAGAGGTCGTGCTGCCACTTGGTAAAGTCGTATCCACGGTCTTCGCCTCTGTCCCATTCCTCCCACATATTAGGCCACGGCTCGTGAGTCTGCGTCTTGCCGACTACAAAGCCCCAGCAGTAGTTACTTACGTTTGTTATGTAGAGCAGAGGATAAACTTCTTCGATAGTGTTGTGGTTGATGCGGTGCAGCCATTCGGTGAGGAAAAGCGGACGTCCGCTCTTCTGGTGGAAGCGTATCTCGCGCACAAGCTTCTCGTAGGACTGATAGCTGTGGAAGCTGATGACGTCGGAAAGCTCGAGAGCTACCTTTTCTTCCTTGGTAACGATGCCGCCGTGGTTGACTCCGCGCCATATATCAGCGGTAAGCGGCTGAATGGGATCCTCGGCTCTTACCACGTCGAAAAGCTCGTGCATAATATCAATGCTTCTCTCGCCGATGGTGATTCCCGGCTCGTTGAGGATGTTCCAGCAGAACACTCTCTCGTCTTTCGCGTACTTTCTTACCGTCTTTCGCACCATCTCGATATAGAGCGGGCGAAGCTCGGGGTATTCCATATAGTGCTTAGGCTCTTTCTTAAGCTCCTCCTCGGACATAGGTATTCTTCCCTGATGCTCTCCAAGGGCGTACTTCTGCTCGCCCATTGCCTTGGGAACGAAGACCTCACCTCTCGGGAGATCCTCCTCGTGAGCAAGCACTACCATTACCTTCTGACCGTACTTGCCGCAGAGGTCGATGTAGCGGTCGAATATCTCCATATAAGAGTCGGGCTCGGCGTAGTAAACGTCAAAGTTTGCCCATATACGAACCGTGTTGAAGCCTATCTTCTGACAGAGCGCAAGCTCTCTCTCGGCAGTCGCGAGCTTTTCCTCGGACTTGTAGCTCTGAAACATATCAAGGCGGTTGGTGCAGTCGCTTCCGATAAAGTTACAGCCGCGAAGCCAGCCCATACCCTCATACCAAAGGTTCGCTTCTTCCTTAGTCCACTGTCTTTTCATTTCTTTTCTCCTTATGCGAGAGTCTTGGGATATGCCTTGTAGAGATGAACGATATTGAGGTCCTCCTCCATATCAAGACCGTGCGCGCCGCAGCCGCCGTCTATCTCGTGGCAGCCGTGGTCCATAGCAAAGCCAACGAGAGTGTCGTGATTCTTCCAATGAGTGTCTATCATAGCGCAGAACATCGCAAACGCCTCGGAGTTTGCTCTCAGCTCGCCAAGTGCCTCAATGCTCTCGGGACCGTGCTTGTGCATGATAGAATCGTAGTTTCCGTCATAGACGACGATAACGTCATACTCGTCCTTGATGATAAGCTCTGCCGCCTTAGCGTTGATCTCCTCGATAGTGTCGTAGATGAAGTAGTCCATCTCTCTCTCAAGGAAGATAGCCGCCATACTGCAATGGTTCTCAGCAATTATAGCCACACGCTTGCCTTCTCTTATGAGAGCGTCAAAGAGTGTGTCTATCTTGATGACAGGCTTTGCGTACTTCTGAATTCCGTGAACGGCAGGCTGAGCGCCCGTGTAGAAGGTACCGAAGCATACGGGAGTAACAGAGGGCATTACGGTGCAGAAGGGCACCTCAAGCTCTGTCCACTTCTTAGCCTCAGCGCAAAGCTGGGGGTACTTCTCATATATCCACTGCGCGATAGCGTCGGGGTTGAACATAAACAGTCTGTCGGGAGTTCTACCCTCGAACTTTTCCTTAGCGTAATTGACGAGCAGCTCGTTGGGCTCATTTGCCTGCGCCGGACGCTCAACGCCCATTACCTCTGCAAGAGCGGCGCAGAGCGTGTCAAGTGATTTCTCGTTATACATCTTTTTTCTCCTTGTCTTTCGTATGTATTTTTATTCTATTTCCTCAAAAATATCGCCGTTTCTCTCGCTAAAGCTTACCTTACCGATAACGGTGCGGCGGTCTCCGCTCGGATGCTCGGGGTCTGTCTGGATGTGGAAGGAGGTGTATATCTCTCCGTCCTTACCCGTAAAGAAAGCGTTGTGTCCCGCGCCGAAAAGCTCCTTGCGGCAGGAGAGCACGGGGTTGTTCTTGGATTTTACCCAAGGACCCATGGGAGAATCTGCGGTAGATACGCAGATAGCGTAATCGTTGGACGCGTAGTAGTTAGCCGAGTAGTTCATAACGTACTTGTCGCCAAGCTTGATAACGCAGGGGCCCTCGTTCCAGAGGCGCACCTTCTCAAGCGACATCGACTTCTTCTCAAAGTCCTCTGTAGGAGTGCTTACGAGCTTGTGCTCGCCGACTACCTCGGTAAGATCGTCGTTCATACGAACACAGTAGAGCTGACTCGTCTTGATGCCGTCAACGTAGTTCTCGCAGCAGTCTCTTGAATAGTAGAAGAAATTGCCCTCATCACAGCGAAGCACCGAGCCGTCGATGGTCGCGTAGCCGAGATCGAACATAGGCTTTCCGTGAACGTCAACGAAGGGGCCCGTGGGACTGTCGGATACCGCAACGCCAAGGCGCAGAGAGTCAAGCTCGCGGCTCTTTGCGGTGTAGTGCATTACGAATTTGCCGTTGTGATATACTACCTCGGGTGCCCAGAAGTGCGATTTGCCCCAGGATTTGATAGCGTCGAAGCAGAATATGCCCTCCTCGCTCCAATTAACGAGGTCGTCGCTTACCCATACGCAAAAGCCCTGACTGTAGTGGTTGCAGTCTGTAGCGTAGCAATAGTACTTGCCCTCATAGAGCAGCACCTGAGGATCTCCGATCTTTACAATGTCTGTGATTATCATTTTCTTCTCCTTTGGAATTTATTATAATTTTTATTTTTTGTTTTTTATTTATACAGCTCTGCTGTAAAACGGACTTTATATCTAAATGTTTCCCTTTGCGGTGGTGATGGATGAGATGAGCAATTTCCGTATTTTACTGCACTTTGCAAACATATCCTTGTACTCTTCCTCGGTTATCATGTGCGTATCCTTAAATAAACCGAGCCAATAATCCGTTTCGTAACACTCTTTAAGTGCAATTTGAAACTTGTTGATAAAGTCTGCTTTGCTTGCCGCATAGTTTGCTTCGTGAATATTTGCACCGATACTTGTGCCACTCCGCAATACCTGATTTAATAATACGTTGCTTTTGCGGTTTTCTTTGATATCTGTACAGAGATTAACGATATCAACAGCAAATTGTTTTGACAAATCGACTAAAAAGTTTTCTTTCATTGTAAACTCCAATTTAGAATGATTTGACGGCATCGCCGTCATGAATTGATGCTATCGCATCATGATTTCTCGCTTCGCTCCATGAATTGAATTGCAACCCTAATGCGCCGCAG
>CALCTA010000064.1 GCA_937893945.1 uncultured Clostridia bacterium
CCTCGGTGACGCCCTGGAAGGTCTTGAACATCAGGTTGAACTGACGGATGTCGGTGAAGTTGTGCTTGCCGCAGGTGGGGCAAGGAATGTTATGCTCCTCAACGAACTCCTTCATCTCTGCCTGAGTAAAGGCATCGATAGGCTTGGGAAGCTCAAAGGAATTTTCAGCGCACCAGTCCTCGATAAGCTTGTCTGCTCTGAAGCGCTCGTGGCACTCACGGCAGTCCATAAGGGGATCGGAAAATCCCGCAAGGTGTCCTGATGCTACCCATGTCTGAGGGTTCATAAGGATAGCGGCGTCAAGTCCTACGTTGTACTTGTTCTCCTGAACGAACTTCTTCCACCACGCCTTCTTTACGTTATTCTTCAGCTCTACGCCGAGAGGACCGTAATCCCAAGTGTTTGCAAGGCCGCCGTATATCTCGGAGCCGGGGAAAATAAAGCCTCTCGTCTTACAAAGAGCGACGATCTTGTCCATTGTCTTTTCAGTATTTTTCATTTTGACTTCCTTCCTGAATGTCCATTAAAATTTAACAAGAAATATTGTATCACAGCTTTGTGATATTGTCAATAGCTTAACAATAGGATTTTACTTACCCGCAACGCTCATCTGACGGATGAGGGTATCGGGAGCGCCGAATACTGTAAATCCGCCCGCAAAGCCGAACTTTACGTCGGCAGCAAGAGCCTCTACGGACTTGATAAGCTCAAAGAAATTGCCCGCAACCGTGAAGGACTTGATAGCCTCGCACTTCTTGCCGTCTCTTACTCTAAATCCCGCGCTCTCTATAGAGAAATCGCCCGTAACGGCATTCGCGCCTGCGTGAAGTCCCTTGAGCTCGGTGATATAGATACCGTCGCCCATGGATGCGAGAAGCTCGTCGTCAGAAAGAGTGCCGCCTGCGAGATAGAAGTGGTAAGGAGCGACAGAAACGGGAGAAGCGTAGCTTCCTCTCTGTCCGTTACCCGTGCTCTCCTTGCCTACCTTATCCGCACTTGCGATATCGTAGAGAAGAGTGTTGAGAACGCCGTTCTCAATTACGTTCTTGGTGTAAGTCGCAACTCCCTCGCCGTCAAACGCGGTCTGTGTTGCGCTTCCCTCCTTCTGAGGATCGTCTATAAGAGTAACGCAGTCTGCGGCGATCTTCTCCCCCTCTTTGCCCTTGAGCAAGGAAAGTCCGAGATTTGCGCTTCTGCCCGAGAATGCCGACGAGAAGGCGGAAAGGATATCCTTCATCTGCTTGCCGCAGAAGATAACGTCGTACTTGCCACTCTCTATCTCGCCCGCGCCTATCTTTGCGAGAGCGTCTGCGGTAGCTCTCTTTGCGATACTATCAACGAGTGCCTCGTCAAAGCCGGATTCAAGCGCAAATGCCGCCTGATTTTCTCCGTTCTTTGCAACTACCGCCTCTGCCGCCATTCCTACGACGCCAACGTCGGTAGAAAGCTCAAGTCCGTGAGAGTTTATAAGAACGATGCGAGTGCTGTTCTGAATTACGGTAGCGCTCGTGCCGTCGATGATGTACTCGCTCTCTGCGGTGATCTTGTTGTGAAGATCAAGCGCGAGCTTCTTAAGCTCTGCGGTATCCTTTGCGGGAAACTCGGGGAGAGTAAGCTCCGCGTACTTTTCCGAGCCTGCGAATATAACTGCCTTATCGTCGCTCTCAATATTCTTTGCGTTCTCGATAGCTCTCTCAACGAGTGCTTTCATCTCGTCGTCTGTAAGAAGCTCGGTAGATGCGCTTCCCATCTTACCGCCGACGATACAACGGAAGCTGATGCCGCCGCTTACCTCGGACGAAAAGGAAGATATCTCTCCCTTAAGAGTCTCGGCAGAGGTGCCGCTCGACTCCATAAAATAGACCTCGTATTCCTCAAGTCCCGCGTTTTTAGCTTCGGCAACGAGACTGTTCTTTACTGCTTCAAAATTCATAATACCCTCCTTATCTTCCGCCAACCGTGATCTTCTTTACACGGATGAGAGGCTGTCCTACGTCGGTAGGAACGCTTCCGCTGCTCGATCCGCACATTCCCTGCGCGGTATCAAGATTCTGACCGACCATGTCTATATCCTGAATGATCTTAGAGCCCGTTCCGATAAGCGAAGCGCCACGCACGGGCTCGCAGATCTTACCGTTACGGATCATATATCCCTCGTTGACCGAGAAGTTGAACGCGCCCGTAAGAGGATTTACAGAGCCGCCGCCCATCTGCTTTGCGTAAAGTCCGTATTCGATAGACGCGATGATATCCTCGTTCTTATCGGGGCCATTTGCGATAAAGGTGTTGGTCATTCTCGAGGTAGGCTCGTAGGAATAGCTCTGTCTACGGCTGTTACCCGTCATAGCCATGCCAAGTCGTCTTGAGCCAAGGCGGTCGACCATATATCCCTTAAGGATACCGTTCTCTATAAGAACGTTTCTCTGTGTAGGATTACCCTCGTCATCGATATTTACCGAGCCCCACGCTCCGGGGATAGTTCCGTCGTCGATTGCCGTAACCTTTTCGTTAGCGACCTTCTGACCGAGCTTTCCGCACATCTCGGACATGCCGATACCTACCGAGGTAGCCTCAAGCGAGTGTCCGCAAGCCTCGTGGAAGATAACTCCGCCAAAGCCGTTCTCGATAGCAACTGTCATCTGACCTGCCTCGCAGTAGCCTGCGCGAAGGTTTACGAGAGCGGTATTTGCCGCAGACTTACCAACCTCTACAGGAGAGATGAAATCAAACATCTCAAGTCCCATTCCGCGTCCGGGGGATGCGCTTCCCGACTGGTTCTCGCCCTTGTCGGATGCAACAGCGCTGACTGCTATTCTCGTTCTTGTGTGTGTATCACCCACGAGAAGTCCCTCGCTGTTTGCAACGAGTATCTCATGCTCAACGCAGCTGAGATTTCCCTGAACCTGAGAGATAAGCTCGCTATGCTCCTTAGCGGCAAAGCAAGCCGACTTAAGTATATCGGTCTTGTTGCCGATATTTGCGGTAACGGGGTTTATCTTTACGGGGTGGATATCGGTAATATTCTTTCTATTAAGGCAGATAGATATAGGTGCGTTGCCCTCTGCAAGAGCGTCCGCCGCAGAGCGCGCGCATCTGAGAAGTCCCTCGCGACTGATATCCGAGGTGGATGCATATACGGTCCTCTGACCGAGGAAAACTCTTACGCCAACGCCCGAAAGCACGCTGTCATTTATCCTGTCGATCTTGCCGTCTACGAACATTATGAGGTTTGAACGGGTATGCTCACCGAAAACCTCGGCAAAATCTCCGCCCGTGGACATTGCCACGCCAAGCATTTCTTCAAGTAATTCCTTCTTAAACATATTATTCTTCCTTTCTCAGTTTTTCTCAACTCTGACTGCGCTCGCCAAGAATAGTGCGATACTTCTGATAGAAGCTCTCGAAATATCCGCCGTCAAGCGCCTTGCGTATTTCTCTTGTGAGATTGTTGTAAAAATAGAGGTTGTGCGCTACAGCGAGACGCATACCGAGAGACTCCTTGGCCTTTATAAGATGACGGACGTACGAGCGGCTGTAATTGCGACAAGCGGGACATCCGCAGTTCTCGTCAAAGGGTCTGGGGTCTTTGGCATACTTCTCGTTGAGAAGATTCATCTTTCCGTGCCAGGTAAAGAGATTTCCGTGTCTTGCGTTACGGCTGGGCATTACGCAATCGAAGAAATCCACGCCCATGTGAACTGCCTCAAGTATGTTGCAGGGAGTTCCGACACCCATAAGATATCTCGGCTTATCTTTGGGCATGTGGGGCTCTACGGCATCTATAATGCGGTACATCTCCTCGGTCTCCTCGCCTACGGCAAGTCCGCCTATAGCGTAGCCGTTGAGGTCAAGCTCTGCTATGGTATGCATATGCTCTATACGAAGATCCTCGTATGTTCCTCCCTGATTTATACCGAAGAGCATCTGATTTTTATTGATAGTCTCGGGCAAGGAGTTAAGTCTGTCAAGCTCGGTCTTGCAACGGACGAGCCATCGCGCCGTTCTGTCGCAGGACTGCTTTACGTATTTGTAGGGCGCAGGATTTTCAATGCACTCGTCAAACGCCATCGCTATGGTAGAAGCGAGATTTGACTGTATCTGCATGCTCTCCTCAGGGCCCATAAATATTCTCTTTCCGTCAACGTGAGAGGCAAAGCGAACGCCCTCCTCGGTTATTTTACGGAGCTGTGAGAGTGAGAAGACCTGAAATCCGCCGCTGTCGGTCAGTATCGGACGCTCCCAATTCATAAACTTATGAAGTCCGCCCATCTCATAAATAAGCTTATCACCGGGACGGATATGCAAGTGGTAGGTGTTGGAAAGCTCCACCTGACAGTCAAGGTCGATAAGCTCCCTGCTGGATACACCGCCCTTGATAGCGGCGCAAGTACCCACGTTCATAAACACGGGAGTCTGTATATCGCCGTGTACCGTATGCAGAACACCTCTGCGCGCTCTGCCGTCGGTCGCCAAAATTTCAAACATTTTATATTATTCCTTTCGTGATTTATCAGGTTCTCTCAAACTGTCTGTCAAGATTTTTCTTGGACAGCTCCATAGCAACGGGCCTACCGTGCGGACAAACGGTTATATCGGGGATAGCCATAAGCTTATCAACTATCCATTTGATATGCTCGGTGGCATATTCCCTGCCCGCCTTTATCGCCGCCTTGCAGGACGCCTGATAAAGTGCTTTTTCAAAAACTATGTCTCTCGTTACGTCTGCCGTTCCCGTTCCGCTTCTGAGCCTCTCTGCCATTACTACGAGCATATCAGAGACCGCGTCTGTGCCTATTCCCTCGGGGATAGCGCTCACGCTGACGCTGTATCGTCCCGCGGAAAACTCAAAGCCCGTGGCTTCTATTTCCTTGCGGTACTGCTCTATAGTCTGTATCTCCTCTGAGGTCATCATTATCTCAAGAGGAAGCATAAGCATCTGCGAGGTGGGAGAGGAATTTCTCATAGCCGCCTTAAGCTCCTCGAAGATTATCCTCTCGTGAGCCGCGTGCTTATCTATAAGAAGCATCTCTTCGCCACGCTCGACTATCACGTAAGCGTTGAATGCCTCGCCGATAATTCTATGGGTGAGCGGCTCTGCCTCTATCTCGGGAACTGCTTCGGGAATGTCGGGAATGGCTGTAGGTATAGGCTCTGGGACCTCTTTTTTCTGTTCTGTCCGCTTTATCACCGTCTCGGGCTTTTCGTCCTTGACGGGTGTTGTAGCTATCGGTTCTGCTTTCTTCTCGCTACTCTGTCCGTCGTACATTCCGCCGCGCACGTACTCTCGCACGTATTCCTCAGCGGTCATCGTAACGAATTTTTCCTTCTGCTGAGGCTTTTTTTGTTCTGTCTGCACGGGTGCGGTAGGCACAACGGGTGTCGCAGGCGCAGGGGCGGGGGCTTTGAATAGCTCTGTCTCTATCTGTCTTGCCTTGAGCGACTGTCCTCTTCTGTCCTCTATCGGCAGAGTTGCTTCGGAAACTCTGGTCTTTGCCCAATCCGACTTTGCTCCCCTATCAGCTATAGACACGCTCGGGCGCTCGGCGTTCTGTTCAAGAGCGTTGCGAACGGCGTAATATATAGCCTCAAAAACAGGCTTTTCATTTGAGAACTTCACCTCGAGCTTTGCCGGATGAACGTTTACGTCCACGGTTGCAGGGTTTATGTCAAGGAAAAGCACACAGCACGGGAACTTATCGGGAGCTATGTAAGAGGTATAAGCCTGCTCGAGTGCGGCGCACGCGGTTCGGCTCTTGACGTATCTGCCGTTTATAAAGAAATTCTGATAATTTCTGTTCGCCCTGACGTTGTCGGGCCTACCGACAAATCCCTTTACTCCTATCCCGTCAACCTCAAGCTGAGTAGAGATAAGCTTTGTCGAAAATTCCTTGCCGAATATTGAATATATCGCGTTTCTGACGTTTCC
Source organism: uncultured Clostridia bacterium (assembly GCA_937893945.1). Taxonomy (GTDB): domain Bacteria; phylum Bacillota; class Clostridia; order Oscillospirales; family CAG-272; genus HGM12713. The sequence goes on from CALCTA010000064.1 coordinate 5,927, forward strand.
GTCTCCTATAGTCTCAAGCTTTACGTTTCCGTCAATTATGAGCTTGAAGGAGATGTCAGGCTTGGAGAGAGCTATCTTTTCTACGACCG
>CALCTA010000065.1 GCA_937893945.1 uncultured Clostridia bacterium
ATATCTCGCGCAGGGCTATTTTTGTGCCATATCTACAATAAAATTATCCATGCGCCCTTTTTTTCGGATAAATCTCTTGATTTCTGTCCTTCGTTGTGATATAATAAGCGATAGTGGCAGACTGTGCCATATAAAAAACGGAGGCATATTATGTTCAAGAAATTTTTATCTTTGATTCTCGTTGCGGTAATGATCCTGCTCTGCTGTGCATGTAACAATACCGACAACACCGACGCAAACGATGGCTCTACCGATAAGGTAACAGACAACACCGACAAGACGACCGAGGACACCGGCAACAAGATCGACGTTCCCGCGGCTAACGTTCCTGAGGGATCGACACTCATTTCCGGAGAGAACAGATATAGAATAATTTACCCCAGAGGCATGAAGCAGACTGCTCTCCCCATATACGACAAGCTCGTTGACAGCGACAAGCTTGCCGAGGGCGTAGTTGGCTACTACACCATGGGCGCGGACACTCTCGAGGATGACGGAACTCCCGAGATACTCGTTGGCGCGACTAACAGAGAGCTTTCCACAAAGGCGGCAGGCATGCTCACCTCAAACAAGGATTACGTAATTCTCGCCGAGGGCAACAAGATAGCAATATGCGCTAACACCGACTCCTATCTGAAGAAGGCTGTCGATGATTTCATCTCCAAGCTTTCTGTCATTCAGGAATACCATATCATTTACACAAATGAAAAGGAATATTTAGTGAAGTACGAAGCTCCTTCGGAGATCTCGCTTGACGGTAAGCAGGTAATGTTTATCGGTAACTCCTTCATTTACTACGGAAACTGCGTAACTTATATGCTCGACGATGCTGACAGACACGTGCTTGACGAGGGCTACTTCAGCCAGATCTGTCAGGTGAACGGCGAGAAGGTTGATGTATATAACTACACTTGGATGGCTAAGAGCCTTGATTGGATATATGAAAACAAGCTCACCAAGGAGGATTCTGCATTCCTCGAGCAGTTTGATTACGTATTCATCTCCGAGGCAGGCGGAAACAACGCAAATATCGTTTCTATCGTTGAGAAGATAACCAAGCTCTTCCCCGAGACTACCGATTTCGTATATCTCATACACAACTTCCACGCATCCAATAACCACACCAATATCTTCAACGCTTGTGAAAACGAGTTTATTGATATGGGTATTGAGGTCGCAGACTGGGGCGGACTCGTTTACGACGTATGGTCAGGAAAGACTAAGGTTCCCGGCGCAAAGCTTGAATACAACAAGGAGACCTTTGTCAAGAACAACACCGGCGTATCCCATAACCCCGATGACTGCAACGTAGGCGCGGGCAGACCGAGTGATAACTACCACGAAAATCCCCTCGCGGGATATATCACCGCTCAGATGGCTTACTGTGTAGTTACCAACAAGAGCGCTATCGGTCAGGACTACAGCTTCTGCGGAGACACCTCTGTACATAAGTTCTTCGACTTCTACGAGTTCATCGATGCTCACTATGACACTAACCACGATACCAACTTCCCCGAGGTATTTGACTCCGAGGACGATATGCGCGGACTTCAGGTGCTTATAGACGAATATATTGCAAAGCATCCCGCTAACGACTGATGAGTATAATTTCAGCCGCCCTTCCTTAAGGATGGGCGGCTTCTTTTTTTGAAAACTATTGCTATTTTCATACAAATGTGTTATAATGGCAGTACTAAGGAGGTACGACTTATGAAAAGAATTTTATGCCTGCTTCTTTTGGCGACGTTGCTCTTGCTTTCTGTTTCTTGCAACAAGGCAGAAAACACTCCCGACGGCAGCGAAACCCAAAACACCGATCTCCAAGGCGACACAGACGAAATCATAGATATAAGCGGCAAGCTCGTGCTTTCGGGCGAGAACAGATACCGTGTTATCTACGCTCCAGACACTAAAAAAATGGCGCTGAAAATACAGGATAAGCTAACAGCGCTTGATCCTCACTCATCAAGCGAGATAGGATACTATCAGCTGCTCGCTGATAAAAGTGCTACCGACGACGGTACTCCCGAGATACTCGTTGGAATTACCAACCGCGAAGCCTCTAAAAAAGCGGCGGAAACACTTTCAAGCTATCTTGATTACGCGATCTCGGTGTCCGACAAAAAGATCGCCATTGTCGCTAACACTCCCGAGCGGCTCGAGGAAGCGGTAAATAGATTTATAAAGCTTATTGAATCGCACGGCAAAGGTGAAAATACAGTTCTGACTTACGGCGGTGAGAAAACTATTCTTGATAGCTATTCAGATTACTTACACTCCTCGCTCACGCTCGGAGATACCCCGATAAATAATTTCTCGATCGTTATTCCCGAAAACGCCACCGAGCTTGAAAAAGGCGTGGCAAATAACATAGTCGATTGGCTTAAGACCGCGTCGGGTGTAATCCTGCAGATAAAAAATGACACCGAAGCCGAGCAGGAAAACGAGATACTGATAGGAAAGACCAACCGTGCCGCCTCGGCGGATATAACCGACGGTACTACGGCGCTTGAAGAATCGCATTACTGCATCAGAATGAATGGCGGTAAGCTTGTCATAGCCGCAGAAAGCAACAGAGGCTACAGCAGAGCCCTCTCAAATTTCAAAACAGAATTAAGCAATAATCAAAGCAATATTAAGGACGGAACAGATATTATGAATACTCAAACAACAAGATCACTTGATGGAAAGAACATTCTCTTTATGGGCAACTCCTTCGTTTACTACGGCTTCTGCGTTATCGAAGGAAATCAAAAGTCGGTAGATTACGGCTATCTTTATCAGATATGCAAGGCTAACGGCGACAACGTCAACGTTTACGATTACGTTTGGGGCGGCAAGACGCTCAAATGGATATACGACAATCACCTCTCGGTTGCCGATCCCGAATTCCTCAATAGCATAGATATCGTATTTATGTCCGAGGCAGGCAACAACAACGCTTCTCTCGTAGAGCATATTGAGGAGATACAGGCACTCTTCCCGAACACCACCGAATTCTACTATATATCCCACGCGTACGTTCATCAGGCAAACACCACTCATATCAAGGATGCTTTCCCGAAGCTTATTGAGAAAGGTATTCCCGTAGGAGACTGGGGCGCTATAGCTTACGACCTCTGGAGAGGAGCGGTAAAGTTCCCCGAAAGCAAGCTCACCTACAATAAGGAGACATTTATAAAGAATAAGGGCGACACACATCATCAGAATATGCTCTCGGGATACCTCACAGCTCAGATGGCATACTGCCTCGCTACAGGCGTTTCGGCAGTAGGTCAGGACTACAGCTTCTGCTGTGATACCTCGGTAAATTCACAGTTTAACGTTGATAAGTTCATAGAAAATCACTACAACGAGGGTACGACGAATATGGATAAGGTATTCAAATCTCCCTACGATATGCTTGAGCTTCAGAAGCTTATTGACAAGTATATCGACGATTACAATTATCAGTAAATCAAAACAAAAAAGCTGACGCATTTGCGTCAGCCTTTTGTTTTAGAGTTAAATTAGTTAAGCTCTGCGAAGTACTTGATCGTACGAACCATCTGGCTTGTGTAGGAGTTCTCGTTGTCGTACCAAGAAACAACCTGTACCTG
>CALCTA010000066.1 GCA_937893945.1 uncultured Clostridia bacterium
AAAACTTTGCACGTGGCAGAGTTTCACTCAAGCTTTTCCTTCATTAAAGTTCTTTTGGTTCTTTTCTTCCAAGAAAAGAACAGAAAATCCTTGTATAAAACTAACTTCTATCCTATCACAGCCTTACGTACTTCGGCAAGCCGTTCTCGTATGTAGGAGAAGCTTCTCCTTTAATAAGAGGAAGGATATAATCGGCGCACGCCTCGGTGATATAATTGCCCTCGGCATTTATATAATCATCGGGGAGCGCGCTGATATAGTTTGCCACGTCAAGCACGCTGCAATGCTCTATCTCGCAGCCGTAAGGCTTGCTTGAGAGACGCTTGAAATAGACCATCTCTCCACTCGCGCCCTCGTCGCAGGCAGCTCTTACCGCTGCTCTGCCTATCGCTACAGACTCCTCAAGGTCGGTAGCTGAAGACAAGTGCGCGGCGCATCTCTGAGGGAGATTAAGCTCTATCGAGCGCACCTTACAACCAAATTCATTCTTGACCGCCTGCTCGAGTACCTTTGCAGTACCCGCAAGGTACCGATGTCCGAAAACGTCTACCGCGCCGCTCTGAGTACCCTCTCCGACGTAGCGTCCGTCAGCAAATCTGATACCCTCGGATACCGCAACGACTATATTGGGATGCTTCTCAAAGGCTACCCTCAGCGAAGCGAAGAACTCGTTCATATCAAAGCTTCTCTCGGGAAGATAGATAAGGTCGGGGGCATCTGCTCCAAGGAACGCGCCAACGCCCGACGAAGCGGTCAGCCAGCCTGCGTCTCTGCCCATTATCTCTACTATAGTTACCGCCTTGACGGTATAGACCGCGCAGTCGCGTATTATCTCGGTCATAGTGGTAGCAACGTACTTTGCCGCCGAGCCAAAGCCGGGAGCGTGGTCGGTTATAGCAAGGTCGTTGTCTATCGTCTTAGGTACTCCCATTATGCGAACACTGTCTGCAATTCCCTTTCTTGCGGCATATTTTGAGAGCTTCGCCACGGTATCCATAGAGTCATTTCCGCCGATATAGAAGAAATACCTTATCGAGTACCTCTCGAATACCTCAAATATTCTCTCGAATACCGCAATATCCTCTTGCTTTTCGGAATCGGGCGAGGGGAGCTTTCTTCTGCAAGAACCGAGAGCCGCCGCAGGAGTATGTATAAGTGCTTTCTGCTCGCTCTCTTCGGCGAAAAGCGCAGAAAGGTCAACAAATCTCTCAGCCATCAACCCCTCAATACCGTTTCTCATACCGTAAAGGGTATCTATGTACTCATTCTCAAGCGCACCCTTGATAACTCCCGTAAGAGTAGCGTTTATCGCGGCAGTAGGGCCGCCCGACTGTCCAACGACAGCGTTTCCTCTAAGACGATCTTTCATTATTTCCTCCCAAGCTTTATAGGGTATTATGCTTCTCCGCGCGGCATAGAATTTACTAACTCAAAACCGTAAAGGAGAATAGCTATGTTTTTCAATATTTTATCGCTCTTTTCAAGCTTTATCCATCTCGTGCTCGGTCTTTCCACTCCTCAGAGCTATCCGCCGCCATTGCGCGAGGATGAGGAGCGAGATCTCTTTCTCGTGCTTGAAAAGGGTGGCGCATCCGCAAGGGATGCTCGCGAGAAGCTGATACTTCACAATCTCCGCCTCGTCTCTCATATAGTTCGCAAGTACTACGCTACCGCCAAGAACCAAGAGGATCTCGTATCTATCGGCACGGTAGGACTTATAAAGGCAGTTGACAGCTTCAGAGTAGATAGCGGAGCTCGCTTTGCGACGTATGCCTCAAAGTGTATCCAAAACGAGATACTTATGCACTTCCGCTCACAAAGAAAGCTCGCCGCAGAGGTATCTCTTTGCGATACTATCGACGTTGACCGCGACGGAAATCCTCTGACCTATATGGACGTTATCTGCACCGACGAGTCGCTTGACGCTGAGGTCGCGCGAAAGCTCACGGGAGCGAGGGCGCTACAGCTCGTAGCAAAGCTTCCCGACAAGAGACAGCGGCAGATAATAGTTATGCGCTACGGTCTTGGCGGCAGAAAGCCTTTGACTCAAAAGCGTGTAGCCGAGCTGCTCGGAATCTCTCGCTCATACGTCAGCCGCCTTGAGAAAAGCGCTCTCGAAAAGCTTCGCCGCGGCTTTGAGAGCTAAGATATCAAAGCGCGGCGAGTACTCTTATCATATCAGTTCTTAAGTGAATGTATGGGCGCGGGAATTCTTCCGCCACGGGCGATAAAGTCAGCGCAGGAATAGTCGCTGAGCTTCATTATCGGAGCGTAGCCGAGAAGGCCGCCGAATTCAACGCTCTCTCCAACTCCCTTTCCGTAAGCAGGTATTATTCTCACAGCCGTGGTCTTGGTGTTTGCCACACCGATGGATATCTCATCCGCAATGATAC
>CALCTA010000067.1 GCA_937893945.1 uncultured Clostridia bacterium
TGCGTGGTAGTCGATTGCGTATTGAGGAGCGTTATTCACATCAAAGCTAAAGCCCTCGTCAACAACCTTGAGTACTTTAAAACGCCAGTTGCATCCGGTTGCAGTGCTCTTTGCATTGATTGCAGAGAGATAAACGGTGCAGATTTTGCCGTCGAACTCGTCAAGCCAAGCAAAGTCGCCGCCGTTGCACTGAGAGTAGGTGTAAGAGCCTGTCTCTCCGTCAAGGTCAAAGAAGTAGTAGTTAACGAATCCGCTTCCGGGAACCTTCTTAACGAGAGCATTTACCTTAAAGATAGAGGATGTGATATTCTCTGTAACGGGAGTGTCGATGATCTCCTTTACGGTGCTTTCCTGTACCCAGGCGAGATCAACGAGGTTGCCGTCTCTGTTGTCGATATCAAGTACGGTTACGTCCTCAAGCTGACAGCAGCCCTTGTAGCCGAACTTCTGCGCGTTGGATTTCTCGGAGTCGAGTATCCAATAGGCCTTGGAACCAAGTACGGTAACCTTGTTGCCGATGGTAACTCTCTGTGCGAGGTCGCCGTCGTAAACGTAGATAGACTGTGTATCGTCAACGAGATATACACCCATAGGGATCATGCCGTTTGCGTAGGTGATGCGCGCAACGACGCCGTCAAGCTTTATCTTTGTGCCGACAGCCGCTTCACGCGCGTCAGCAATGCTCATATCTGTGTACTGAGACTCGTCGATCTCTATCTCAACGTGCTTAAAAGAGATAAGTCTCGCGTTCTTTACTTCCTTAGTGCCGTTGTAGTTCTGGAGAGTGCAGTGGAGAAGCACCTCGTCGCCCTTGTAGGGCTTGTCCTCCATTGCGGAGTAGTTGATCTCTCCGTCAGCGCTATAAGTGCCGTAAACAGGGATAGTACCTGTCTCGTCGCCTATGGTCATCTGTCCGTACTGTGCGTTGTCGATAGAAATGATAGTAGCGCGGATATAGTATCTTTCAGTAGTAAGATTTCCGGGCTCTCCGCAGAGCTCAAGCGCCTCTGCGATGGTGATAGTATCGTATTCGTCCTCGTTGCCCTCGTCCTTGCCATCGTCATCGGTGGGCTTTTCTGTGGGCTTTTCTGTGGGCTTGTCTGTTGGAGCGTCGGTGGGGGAATTCTTGTCGTCTGTTCCTTCGGTGTCATCTGCGATGTCGCACGAAGCAAAAATGCTAAGTACAAGCGCGAGGGTGAGAAGAAGAAGTAAGAGCTTTTTCATGTTCATCCGTCCTTTTTTATTTATTTTATTTTTTAAAAATAACCTTATCTGATCTCGGGAAGGCTTGCCGCAGCGACAGACTGTCCTACGCGGCGAGAGCTTTCGTCGGGGATGTGGAGCTGAATTTTGGAATCAAGCTCGGGGAATTCCTTGCTAAGCACCTCTTTTGCTCGCTCAAGAATAAGAACACCGCCCTCGCCCGAGGTAACGCGCCCCATAATAAGAACGTGCTTGATGTCGTAGAACTCGGCATAATAGGCTATCGCATAGCCGAAGTACGCGCCGATGGTATCGTAAATATCTGCGGCACGGCTGTCGCCGTCCTTCATAAGCGACTGAACGACCTTAAGCTTTTCGGCAAGAGTCAGGCTATCGTCAAGCTCAATTCCTGCAAAGGGCGCAAGCTTGACAACGGCATCCTGCGAGAAATATTTAACTCCGCAGCCGTAGTCGCCCGACCATTCGTCAACCATTGCGCTTTTGCAATAGTCAACAGGCACGAATGCAAGCTCGTTGAGCCAACCCGTGATATTTCCCTCGGGATCAACGTAGCCGCCTGCCTCGGACGTGCCCATAGCAACGCCGAGAACAGAATCGTCATCAAGGTCCATAGCGCCCGCAAGAGCTGTAACGTCTCCGTCGTTTGCGACCTCTATCGGAATATTCTCACCTATCTCACGTGCAACGTCAATGTACATATTCTTGACCTTGCGCTCGAAATCCTCGTCGCTGACCTTGAGAAAGAGAGAAGCGACCATAATTCTGTTGTCAATATATACTCCCGCGCTTGAGACACCGATGGCGTCAACGCGCGGCATATGTGAAGCGGCTGTTTTCATAGCCTCAAGAATTCCGTTGTAGTGGTAATCGGGGTCTGTGTTGGTTTTAGGGAACCATACGACTTCCTCCGAGTAAACGCTCTTGCCGTCTATGACCGCGCTCACCTTTCTGTCGCTTCCACCTGCGTCAAAGCCTATGCGACATCCCTCGAGATGCCTACCGACAGGAGACGCCGCGGATACGTCGGTGGGAGCGTTTTCGTAGCTTACCGTCTCTACAGAGAAGGGCTTTTCGTAAACTCTTTCCATAAAGCGAACGTCAAAATCGCGAAGACCGCCGTAGGTGTATGCTTCTTTTATTCTCTTGCCGACAGTCTCGCTGCCTGCGATGATGATCTTATATCCGCCTGCTACCCAAAGGACAGATTTTACGATGCGCTCGATAAATCTGAAGTTTTCCTCGTCCTTGCCGATGCCGTCGCGGAAGATACGTGTTTTGTAGGTGGTGGTATATCCACGGTTGCGCTCGATGGCGATGATGATATCCTGACCGTCATCTCTCGTTGCTTCTCTCATATCGCGGCATACCACCGAGAGAGGCTCAAAGGAAGGATCAAGCTTGGCTTTTACTTTAAGATTCATATTTTACCTCACCTGCAATAATAGTTTTCATAACCTTGAAATTGCTGTCAGTAATAATAACGTCAGCATCCTTGCCGATCTCAATAGAGCCCTTTCTGTCGGCTATGCCGAGTACGGTGGCAGGATTGAGAGAGGCACAGTTGACACATTCGTTAAGCGGAATATTCGAGTTTGTGAACGCGTTCCACACGCCGTCGTTCAGATGAAGCACGCTTCCTGCCAAGGTTCCGTCCTCAAGTCTGCAAACGATGTCGCGGTAGATTATTTTAGCTCCGCCAAGCGTGTATTCTCCGTAGGGTAAGCCACCCGCAGGAAGACAGTCGGAAATAAAGCAGAGCTTTCTGCCCTTGAGCTTGAATACCATATCGTAAAGAGCGGGGCTTACGTGAAAGGTGTCAACGATAAGCTCGCAGCTGACGTCAGAATTAAGTGCCGCGCCAACTACACCCGGGGCGCGATGAGAAAGAGGTGTCATAGCGTTAAAGAGGTGTGTTGCGTGCTTTACGCCTGCTACGGTTGCCGCTATAGCGGTAGCGTAATCAGATGCGGTATGTCCCATAGATACGGTTACGTTCGTGTTTTTGCATATATCGCGGATAGCAGAGAAATCGTCAGTATCGGTCTCGGGAGCGAGGGTGATTATTTTAAGAACGTCGGCGTATTCCTTTACGAAGCTCGCATCGGGCTTGAGTATATATTTCGCATCCTGTGCACCCTTTTTGTGCTCGCTGATAAAGGGACCCTCGGCGTGAACGCCGAGTATCGCGCTTCCGTCCCAGCTCTTGCTCTCATTCATAAGCGAGCGGCAGACCTCAAGAGACTTGCGGATAATCCTCATATCAACAGTCATAGTGGTGGGGAGATAACCCGTAACACCGTTGGCAAGCAGCGCTTTTGAAATAGCGTGCATAGAGCTTTCCTCTCCGTCGCAAACGTCGCAACCGAGATATCCGTGGATATGAAGATCGATAAGACCGGGGGAAATGTATCCGCCTGCGGCATCTATGACTTCGATGTCCAGCGGAAGCTTATCCTGCGGAACTATATCCTCAATAACGTCGGAAAAGAGCAAAGCATAGCCTTCAACTATACTGTCCTTTAAAATTATTTTTCCGTTTATAACAGCTTTCATTTTTTCTCTCCGTTAAAAAAACATAGCCCTTTATTTTACAAAAACCGCGCAAAAAACAAATTTTGCATTATACTGAATAATTATAGCACACTTCAAAATTTAATTCAAGTACAAAAGCAAATTTTTGTAACAAAATAAGACAAAAAACGCAAGCTTTAAGCTCGGAAAGAGCAGGGCAGAGCAAAACTTGTTTTTTTGTGAAGCGCGGACCTTACATAGCAACGAAAAACGCATAAAATATTTCAAATTTCTGTATTTATTTTTGAAGTATATATTGACTACGGAAGAAAAAAAGTGTATAATAATACTATATGTAGTATTTTTTAGAATAAAAGAACCTGATATATAGATTTTAAGCCGCTTTTGGAGGTTAATGCTTATGAAGAGAAGCACTTTAGTTTGTTTAAGAATATTTGCGCTGATTCTTGCCGTGCTTACGGCTATGATAGCGCTTTCTATAACCGCATCTGCTCAGACGCCAGAGGATATAAAGGAAGAGAATAAGGAGCTTATGGAAGAAAGAATGAAGTCCATAACTACCATATTCACAGCTAATAACGCCGAGAATGAGGCGGGAAGAAAAACCAACAATCACATTCTTAAGTATATGGCGGCTCTTAACGGATTTTCAGATCTTGAGCTTGAGCAACCCGCTACAGAGAATATTATCAACCTCTACTACACGCAGGGTATAGCTATCAACGAAGTTGCGTGGATATACTACACATATGTGAATGATTTTGAAGGAGAAGTCAAGCAGAGAGTTGATGATACTTTCAAAAGTATCGACACGGCGATAGCAAACTACACCGATCACAACGAGCTTAGTGAAAGTATAAATTCTCAAGGCGGCCTTTGCGCTCAAATGCTTGTGAGTGTTTATTCCGAGAAGCTTGATGCTCTTCTTGAGGGAGACGAGGATCCGGCAAAGCCGATCGTTGATGAAGCTAAGGAAAAATTACTTTCTCTCAAAACCAATTCTTTTGAGGATCACAGTGATTACGAGAAATTATTGGTGAGAACTAAGGCAGTTGCCGAGATCAATAGAGTGCTTGACGCTTTGTACGGCAAGGATGGATACAAAGACAAAGACTTTTATAAGCAAGCAGTTGCAGAAATAAATGAAGATGGTACCGACGAGATAAGCGAGATGAACGCAGTAATTCTCGAGGTATTTGAAGCGGCGGCAGACGAGCTTTCTTACGAGAAAGGTAACTACGTAAAGGAATATTACGAAGATCTGAAGAAGCAATCTGCTGAAGCGGTAGATGGTGCGGCAAATACCGATATTGCTGACATTGATATATTGCTTGAGAATTATGACGACGAGCTTCATCGCGCTACGGCAAAGGATGATATAGTTGAATACATAAACTCTAAGCCCTGCAAGGACGATGAATGGTTCGTCGATTTTGAAAAAGAATACAATGCGGCAGGTAAAAATATCGACTCTGCTGTGGATAATGCGGCTGTTGACCATGAGGTCAATAAGGCAAAGCGCCGTGTGGATCTTTACGAGCAGTACGTAGATACGGTTGACGCTGTCATAGCACATAGGGGCGAAGATGCTGATGTCAGTGATATCGAAATGCTCCACGAAAGGGGAGACATTTGGATCGCCTCAGCCGAAAACGCCGATGAGCTTGAAACATTTTTTGAGGCAGCAATGGCGGATCTTCAAATAGAGGAATTCAGGGCTATACATGCCGATATCCTCGGCAAAGATTCCGCAGATGTTACGCTTGAAGATAAGAAGCCGATAGAGGATGCTATAAATCACCTCAATGACCTCAATCCTAGGGCAAAGGGGACTGCGGAAATCATTCTTGCCGCGCAAACGCTCACGAAACTTTACAAAGAGGTAGCAAAGCAAGAGATAGATGAGATACTCGGCAATGGCGACGTCAGAGATTTCTATGTAAAAGAGTTTAAGGAAGAAATAGACGTTCTCAACGACAAAGGTATTGATACTATTATTGCAGATGTCGGAAATATTCTGGACAAGGTGGCGCTTGCCGACAAGGTGATCGACAGATATGATGAGATAGTAGCTACGGATGCCTATGAGGGATTTTCTGATGAAAATAAGAAAGAGATCAGGGCTATCGCCGACTTTGCTTGTGATGACATTCTGAAAGGAAACGAGGAATGTGAAAAGATCGCAAGTGATGCCATTACCACTCTTAACCGCAAGGAAGCGATCGCGCGTATAAATGTAAAGCTTGCCGAAAAGACTGTGGACGCTATCCCTGACGTAAAGTTCGAGATAGACACGATACTTGAAAAGGCACTTGAGGATATAGCGGCAACTGTTGATCCCGCTGAGATAGCGAAGATCGCAGATAAGGCTATATTCGATATTGAAAAGGAGTACTCGGTTCAGGAATTTATTGATTCTGCCGCTGAGCAAAAGGACAAGGTGAACACCGATGCAGCCTTTACCGACGAGCAGAAGCAGGCGCTGTGCGAAAAGCTGGACAAGCTTGTTAATGATAGTGCCGAGGATATAAGAAAAAAGACTGACGAGAAAGGCAAGGGCCTTGTCGTATCGGATTTTGAAGAGGAGCTTGCAAAGCTGAAGGAAGAGATCAATGAGAAATCTGCCTTAATGCAGGAAATCATTGATAATCGCGACAGCGTTTTGAACTTTATTGAGGGGCTTGAAGACCTTACCGACGGTCAGAGAGACGCTTATAACTCAAACGTAGAGAATGTATATGTCAAAGCAGCCGAAGCGGTTTTGAACACTCCCGTCAACGACCTTGACGAAGTGCAGCGCGACGTGCTTGAAAAGCTTGATTTTATCAAGACAGTGGCGGAGGCAACAGATGCGCTCAACGGCGCGGCAAACGATGCTGTTGATAGCGTTGGAGCACTCGGATACCTTACCGACGAGGAAAAGCAGGCGGCTATCGAAAAGATAGAATCTGCTCGCAATGAGGCGCAGGCAAAGATAGACGCTTCCGAAGCTCCCGAAGACGCAAAAACAGAGAGCGATAACGGAATAGTGGCTATAGATGCGCTTCTCTCGGATGCCAAGACTGCAGACGATGCCGCAAAGGAGCAGCAGATAGAGGAAGCAAAGAAGGCTCTTGAGAAAAAGCACGCTGAGGTGCTTGAAGCTATAAAGAACGCCACGTACCTTGACGATGAGGCTAAGGCGGCGTTGAAGGAAGAAGCCGATTCCACTCTCGCAGAGCTTATCAAATCACTCGATAGCGTTAAGAGTACCGCAGATATAGAAAAGGTCGTAAGAGACGGAGAAAAGGCACTTGACGGCAAGAAATCAAAGGTAGAGTTTAGCGACAACGATGCTAAAATAGAGCAGGGCAAAGAGGCGGATTCTACTCTTGATAAAAAGAAGGAAGAAATATTTGCGATAATAGATGCCCTTGAGTATCTTACAGATGACGAGAGAGCGGCGCTTCGCGCGGAAGCAGAAGCGGCGATAGAGGCGGCAAAGGATAAGATAAAGGGAGCGGCAAGCAGTGAGGAGATAGGAAAGGCTATCGAGGACGGACTTTCCGCGCTTGACGGTATTCTCAGCAAGGCTGAGACGCTTGACCTTTACAACGCTAAGGAAGCGGCTGTTGCCGAGATACAGAGTGAAAAGAAAAAGATAGACGATATGGTCGATGCTTTCGTGTATCTTGACGATGTCAGCCGAAAGAGCATTAAGGATAAGCTCGCGGCAGAGCTTCTTGTCGCTGAGACCAATATAGCAGGAGCTTTGACTGTAGATGAAGTAAAATCTATCAGAGACAACTGCCTTGACGGTTTCTCCGCTATAAACGATGGAGCTATCGAGCAGGAGGACGGCGCTTGTGTGGATATGCTTCGCCCGATACTTCTCTCGCTTTGCGTGATAGGCATACTTGAGGCTATTGCGATATTCGTGCTCGTTCGCAGAAAGCGCGCGACCGCACTTGCGGCACTCGGCGCAATGCCTGTGTCGATGTGGACTATGACCGTAATGGTTGCTATTGCGGATATTGCTATGGCGGTCTATATAGTTTACCTTGTAGTAGAGCTGCTCAGAAATAAGCCTGTAAAGCTTGAGGAAGCGCTTGCGGCAGAGACCGTCTATGACTTCACTCCCGAGCTTGATATAAACGAAGCACCTACCCCCGAGCCCGAGCCTGAGGTAGAACCCGAACCCGAGCCCGAGCCCGAACCCGAGAATCCTCCCGTGGTGGGCGATGTGCCTTTGGATGCGCAGATAGGTTATGGCGCGAGTGCTACGGGTGGCGAGGGTGGCAAGGTGCACCACTTCAATAGTGGTACTGCCTTCCGCGATTGGCTCAAACTGCGCGAGAAGAACAAGAGCACCGAGCCCGCAATCGTATGGCTCAGCGGCACCTTCACGGCTGCCGATGGACGCGATACGGGTAGCCCCTGGTTTGACATCAAGCGCACCTCCAACATCACCATCTACGGCACCGATTCGTTCCGTATGGACAAGGTGGGCTTCTTCCTCAATGAGGCCTCGAATATTATCATTCGCAATGTCTATATCGTTCAGCC